>JBEVKA010000306.1:0-3792 GCA_040509855.1 Steroidobacter sp. | reverse complement strand
GCGGCAGCCTTCCGTGAGGATCCTGAGATCGCCTTGCGAGAGGCGATGACGGTTGTCAATGTGACGAATCACGCGGTTGTATTGGGTGATTGGTCGCGAGTGGACGCCATGCTCGCGCGGTTGGATGCCTTGCGAAGCGTGGCAACCTTCCGCGAAGATCGTGATATTGCTTTGGAAGAGGCGAAGGCCGCCTTCAATGTGACGATTGCTGCGGGCTCGACGGGCGACTGGTCGCGAGTGTGCGCCATGTTGGCACGATTGGATGCCTTACGAAGCACGGCAGTCTTCCGCGACAATCGCGAGATCGCGCTGGTGCAAATTCGAGCAATACAGGCCATGACGCATCACGCTCCTGAGGACTCTGCCCGTCGAGCCCAAGCGCTGCTCTTACAGTTCCATGACGACAGCCAAGTTCAATTCGAAGCGTCGTTGATACTCTTGTCAATCTACACCGCGCAGCGCACATCAGCAGCGCAGCTCAACTTCGTTACAACTACTGCTGCTGCCAACGCGGCTCACGTCGTCTTTACAGCGGCAGGCAACGACAGCGCGGAAGCCCTTCGTATTCCAGTTCTGCAAGTGATCCGCGACTGCTATGTGAACGATCCTAGCGGCGACTGTGCCAGGCACTACGAGCTATGCAGACGAGCGGGTGTCGATTTCAATCAGGTGCCTGATTGGCCGCAGTCTAGTAGCTGAACGTTGTGCCGTTGCTGGGCGCGCCTGTGAACGTGCGCTTAGAAAGTGCGCCGATGTCGATGATCGAAGAGGATTTCTCGACTTAAAGTGCTTTATCAAGCACGTTCCTGAACGTATGCCTGAATGCGCATCCGATCTCAGCCGACATTGGCCACGGAACTTTGCGCGCGGCGCGGTCGAACCTTCCAAATTCTCCATCCGAGCAACCCCAACACGATCGCCAGATAAATCAGCGGCTCTGTCACGTCCGACTTCACCTGCCAGTAGTAATGCCAGACCGCGAGCAGGGAGATGACATAGATCAGCCGATGCAACTTCTTCCAGCGCTTGCCGAGCCGTCGCATCATGCCGTTCGTCGAGGTAACAGCGAGCGGAATCAGTAGCACCAGCGCGGCAAACCCAATCGTGATGAAAGGTCGTTTGCCGATGTCGACGAGCACGCCTGACCAATACAAGCCCTGATCGAGAATCAGCCAGGTGAGAAAGTGCAGCAGCACGTAGAAGAAGGCATAGAGCCCGAGCATGCGGCGCAGCTGGACGAGCCAGGGCAGGTTGAACCAGTCGCGCACTGGTGTGACTGCCAGCGTGATGACCAGGAACCGCAGGCCCCATTGGCCAAATGTATCCTGGATCCGCTCGACCGGATTGGCACCGAGGCTCGCGCCGCCGATGCCGAAGGCGGCCCACACTAGCGACAGCAACGGCAGAGCACAGAGAAAGAACAGCGCGGGCTTGATAAAGCGCCGGATGACGGTTGTCGAGGGCATGCTCAACGCGTCGCGCGTCACGACCTCAGTAGTTCCGTTTCAAATCCAGGCCGCTGTACAACTTCGCGACTTCTTGTTCGTAGCCGTTGTACATCAACGTCGGCACGCGTGAGCCGAATACGCCGCTGCCGATCTTTCTTTCGCGGGCCTGGCTCCAGCGAGGATGATCGACGTTTGGATTGACGTTGGCGTAGAAGCCGTATTCGTGAGGCGCGGAAATATTCCAGCTGGTGGGTGGCTGCCGTTCGGTGAAACGAATCTCCACGATGGACTTGATGCCCTTGAAACCATACTTCCACGGCGTAATCAGCCGCAGCGGCGCGCCGTTTTGATTCGGCAGCGTCTTGCCGTACAGGCCAACCGCGAGCAATGACAGCGGATGCATCGCTTCGTCGATGCGCAGACCTTCGACGTACGGCCAGTCGAGCGAGCGGGATCGCTGGCCCGGCATTTCCTCCGGACGAAGCACCGTCTTGAAGGCGACGTACTTTGCCTTGGACGTGGGCTTGAATTTCTGGAGCACCGAGGCCAGCGGCACGCCCGCCCAGGGGATCACCATCGACCACGCTTCCACGCAGCGCAGGCGATAGACGCGTTCTTCGACGGGGATGCCCTTGAGAATTTCCTCCAGCGCGAAGGTGCCGGTCTTCTCAGCCTCGCCTTTGACATCGACGCTCCAGGGCGTGGGCTTGAAGCGGGCCGAGTTCTCCGCCGGCGCGCCCTTGTCCAGGCCGAATTCGTAATAGTTGTTATAGGTCGTGATGTCTTCGTAGCTGTTGGGCGCATCGCTCAAGCTGTACCGAGCGTTGCGCGTGACTTTGAGCTCGCTCACCGCCTCGGCGCGCTCCGTCCAAGCCGCGCCAATGCCTGCCATGCCTGTAGCCAAGGCCGCCTGCAGCAGCTGGCGGCGATTCAAATACACCGACTCCGACGTGATCTCGGAAGGGCGGATGCCGGCGGAATCGCCGGGCTGGAAGCGTCGGATCAGCATTTGAAAGTCCTCGTCGTCAGCATCGACTTCAGCACAACAGACCGGCGGTTCGCGCCGCCCATTACATCGGATGCCACATTTCGCCCCGATTGCGTCAGTGATTTGCCCGCTCGCGGCGGCACGCTCGTCGACCAGTGTAAGCACTTGTGCAACCGACGGGGAGAGTAAGGGATGTTGACTCGAATGGTGGAATCGGGATCGGTGACGACCAAGGCCGTGCTGATCGGCGTGATCGTATTGTTACTGCTGGTGCCGCTGGCGATGCTGAGGGGCGTGGTGACCGAGCGAGCCTCGCTGCGCGAGCAGGCACATCATCGCGTGGCGGAGGGATGGGGTGGGGCGCTGACGTTTGGCGGGCCGATCCTGATCGTGCCGATCGAGCGCAACCTTATCGCGGAAGACAACAAGATTCGCGTGGTGCGCACCGACATGTACGTGTTGCCGTCGCGGCTGGACGTGGATGTCGAAGCGAAGATCGACCCGCAGCCACGCTACGTGGGCATTTACGGGGTGCCGGTGTATCTCTCGAGCTTTCGCACGCGAGGCGAGTTCGATATCAGCGTCCTGCAGGCTCAGTACGACGCGCCCGGCGTCACATTTGCCTGGGGCGAAAGCCGGCTGCTGCTGCCGGTCTCCTCGGTGAAGAGCCTGCGTGAGGTCACGCAATCGGAATTCGCCGGTCAGCGCGTCAACTTCGGGCCGGCCGGTTCCAGGGTGTATCCCGGCGTCGAAGCGCCCATTGATTTGAGCGAGCTGCACAAGGCAGGGACCGCGGCCTTCGATTTCGGTGCGGTGGTTGCGGGTAGTCGGAACGTGTCGATGTTGCCGTTGGGCGGCGTGACCACGGTGCACCTGGCATCGAACTGGCCGCATCCTTCTTTTCAAGGGGCATTCCTGCCCGTCGAACGCAACATCGCGCAGCAGGGTTTCGACGCGCGTTGGCAGGTGCTCGAGCTGAATCGCTCGTATCGTCAGGTGTCCAGCGAAGGCGAGCTCAACGAAGCCATCCTGTCGCAGTCGTCGTTCGGCGTCGACTTGTTCCAATCGGTGGATATCTATCAGCGCGCCGAACGCGCCGTGAAATACGCGGCGCTGTTCATCGCGCTGACGTTCCTGACGCTGTTCGCCTGGGAGCAGGTGACGCGCAATCGCCTGCATCCGCTGCAGTATCTGCTGGTTGGGCTCGCGCTCAGCATGTTCTATCTGTTGCTGATCGCGCTCTCCGAGCACGTCGCGTTCGATCACGCCTACCTCGCCGCCGCGACCGCTTGCGTGGCGCTCGTCGTGGCCTACCTCCGGCATCCGCTCGGCACGCGCCTGCGCGCCGCGGCCTTC
>JBEVKA010000305.1:0-10399 GCA_040509855.1 Steroidobacter sp. | reverse complement strand
TCCGGGCCAGCAGCGCGTCATCAATGCATTGAAGGCCACGGTGGAAGCGTCATGAGCCGACATATCTTCAAGCTGCCGGACCTGGGCGAAGGCATGGTCTCGTCCGAAATCGTCGCCTGGCGCGTGCAGGTCGGCGATCAGGTCACCGAAGATCAACCCATCGTCGAAATGTCGACCGACAAAGCCGTGGTCGAGATGCCCTCGCCCGTCACCGGTCGTGTGGTTTCACTGGGTGGTCAGCCCGGCGATCAGATCGCCGTGGGCGCCGCGTTGATCGTGCTGGAAACCGACGCCACAGCCACGGCGGTTGAGCCCGTATCTCAGCCCGTGCCGGCGCCCAAGGCAGAACAAAAACCTGCGGCTACGGGAACGAACTGCGGCTCGCACACTCCTCAAAAAACACCCGGCCGCGTCATGGCTTCGCCCGCCACCCGCGCACGCGCCAAACAATCGGGCATCGACCTGGCCACCGTCACCGGCAGCGGCCGCGACGGTCGCATTCAAAAACAAGACCTGGAAGCCGCGATTCAAGAACGTACGCTGGGCCGTGCCCCAGCCACTCGCAGCCCCTCCGATGGCCGCCGCGAAATGCGCACCGGCACCGAGGAGATTCGCATTCTCGGCGTCCGTCGCGTGAGCGCGCAGCGAGTCGCCGAATCGAAGAGAAACATTCCTCATTTTTCTTATGTCGAAGAAGTGGACCTGACCGAGCTGGAACGGCTGCGCAAATACCTGAACTCGCAGCTACCCAAAGGCTCACCCTCCTACACTTACCTGCCGTTCCTCGCGACGGCGCTGGTGCGTGTGGTCGAGCAGTTTCCCAAGGTGAACTCACGCTACGACTCCGAGCGCAACGTGCTCGTGCGCCATGACGGTGTGCATATCGGCGTCGCCACGCAGACCGGCGATGGTTTGAAAGTTCCGGTGGTACGCCATGCCGAAGCGCTGTCCTTGAAGGAGATCGCCGGGGAAATTCGTCGCCTGTCGCAGGCCGCTCGCGATGGCACAGCCAGCCGCAATGAGCTCGGCGGCTCGACCATCACCATCACCAGCCTGGGCAAGCTGGGCGGCATCGTCTCCACGCCCATCATCAATGCGCCCGAAGTCGCCATCATCGGCATCAACAAGGCGATCGAGCGTCCGGTCATCGTCAATGGCCAGGTCGCGGTGCGCCTGATGATGAATCTTTCCTCCTCGTTCGATCACCGCTTCATCGACGGCTACGACGCTGCCGAAACCATCCAGGCGCTGAAGGAAAAGCTGGAACAGCCGGCGACCATTTTCATTCGAGATTAGACAGTCGCGACTAGTCGTTTCCCTTAAGCGTCCTTCATCCTCAGCGGCAATTACGGTATGCCATGTGATGTCTTTCACACGGCATGCGTTGTTCGCTGCGGTGCATGCTTCGCCTGAGGAAACAAATCGCAGAAATGCTGAATCGTTTGCGACTCGCATCTCACCACTTTCGTCGTCCTTCAACTTACATTGCGGCACGTGCCTGGAGGCAGCGTTCCGCATGGATTCGGCAACTAGCACCATCCGTCAATTTCTGATCGAAGCGCATCGACGCCTGGACAGCCGGGCCGTGGTGTTCGTTTCGCCGTCGCT
The DNA here is from genome assembly GCA_040509855.1 of Steroidobacter sp. Lineage (GTDB taxonomy): Bacteria > Pseudomonadota > Gammaproteobacteria > Steroidobacterales > Steroidobacteraceae > Steroidobacter. Next base: position 8,791 of record JBEVKA010000305.1, on the reverse strand, counting down.
CGACGAATTCCATTTCCACTCCAAGGCGGAGGATGCGCAGGCGCTCAATGAGATGCTGCGCTCCACGGCCGGAACGTTCCTCGAGCAAAGCCGCGACCTGGTCGGCAAGGAACGTTGCGAGCCACTGGTCCGTAATCGCGTGCGTTACGAGAACGGCGGGCCGTTACTGGGACGTTTCCTGGTCGTGCCGGTGTCCGATCCGGACGGCAACCTGGCCGGCATCGTCATGTTGTTCCGGCCCATGGAATGGCTGGAGTTCAGCAAGATCGACGCGCGCGACGCCACCCAGTTGAGCCGCCAGCTGTCGCGCCTGTTATCTCTACCGGCCGATCCCGTCACTGGCCTGATGGCCCGCGGCGGCATCGAAAAGCTGGTGAACTGGCGCCTGCACTGGCTCGGCCAGCCGCCGAATTCCAGCGTGCTCTATGGCGACGTCGATCGGCTGCACATCATCAATGACCTGCATGGATTCGACGCGGGCGATCGCGCCATCGGCGTGGTAGCTAACGCCCTGGCGGCAGAGCTGGCCAAAGACGACGCCGTGCTGAGCCGCTTGTCCGGCGACCGCTTCACCATCTTTTTGCCCGATTGTCCGCTGCCACAAGCCCAGAAAGTCGCGGGTCGTTTACGCCAGGCCGTGCAGGCCTGCTCGGTGACCATCGACGAAGAAAAAATTCCGCTGGCGATCAGCTTCGGCGCCGCTGCGCTGGCGAGCGGCGAGCGTTCGTTCGATCACGCACTCGCGGCCGCCGAACTCGCCTGCAAGACCGCGAAGGAACGTGGGCGCAACCGGGTCGAGATCTATCAGATCTCGGACGCGAGCATGACCCGCCGCCGCGACGACATGTCCATCGTCGGCAAGCTGCGCAGCGCGCTCGAGCAAGGCCGTTATCAGATCTTCGGCCAGCCGATCGCCTCGCTGCTGACGCCGGATTCGACCCACCGCTACGAGATGCTGTTGCGGATCATCGATGAGAAAGGCCGGCTGGTTCTACCCGCGCACTTCATGTCGTCCGCCACACGCTATCAGTTGCTGCCCCAGATGGATCGCGCCGTCGTGGTGGACGTGTTGAATCATGTCCGGCACGCGAGTGCGCGGCCCGGCTTCAAGCCGCTGCATGTTTGTATCAACCTGTCCGGCCCGACCATCAGCGACGAAACGTTCCTCGACTGGATGCAGATGCAGCTCGATGAGAGCGGCGTGAAAGGCGAATGGCTCACGTTCGAGCTGACCGAAACCGCGGCCGTGAGCAACATGGAACAGGCGCAGTTGCTGATGAGCAAACTCGGTGCGCGCGGCTGCCGCTTCGCCCTGGATGACTTCGGCACCGGCTTGAGCTCGCTCACGCATCTGAAGAACCTGCAGTTCTCGTCGCTGAAGATCGACGGTTCTTTCATCCAGGACATTCTTCACGACCAGCGCTCGCAAGCATTGGTGCGCGCCGTCGCGCAACTCGCCGCCGCGATGGGCATGGATACTGTCGCCGAGTACGTCGAGACGCCTGAAGTCTGCATGCGGCTGATCGAGCTGCAGGTCCAGTTCGGACAAGGCTATGCCATCGGCAAACCGCGCCCGCTGACGGGCATTCTCGCGCCCGCCGCCGATCTGCTGCACGCGAGCTGAAACGTTTCGTATAAACTCGCCGCCGGCATCCTCACCGGCAGCGACTCCCATGCCCTGGCCCGAACCTGTCACGTTGCGCGGCTCGCACGCAACGCTGGAACCGTTGACGCACGCACGACACGACGAGTTGGTCGAAGCGGTGCGCGACGGCGAGTTGTGGAAACTCTGGTACACGGCCGTGCCGGCGCCGGAGCAGATCAATGCAGAAATCGAACGCCGGCTGGAACTCCAGCGCAAGGGATCGATGCTGCCGTTCGCAATCATCGAAGCCGCGAGCGGCACGGCCGTCGGCATGACGTCATATATGAACATCGACGCTGAGATCAAGCGCGTCGAGATCGGCTCGACCTGGTATCGCAAGCGGGTCCAACGCACGCCGCTCAACACCGAGTGCAAGCTCATGCTGCTGACTCACGCATTCGAATCGCTCGACTGCGTGGCCGTCGAGTTCCGCACTCATTTCATCAACCATCAGAGCCGGCGCGCGATCGAACGGCTCGGCGCCAAGCTCGACGGCATTCTTCGCAATCATCGTCGCGCATCCGATGGAACGCTGCGTGACACTGTCGTCTACAGCGTCATCAACAGCGAGTGGCCGATGGTGCGCTCACATCTGCACTATCAACTCTCACGGCCGCGCAGCTAGAGCTGTTTCAGTTTGCTGAGAATCTGCGCGGCGATCCGTAAATTCTACGGGTAGGCCAATTGCTCCTGCACTTCCGCCGTCCGCGGCAGTGAAGGGGAACTCCCATAGCGACTCGGCCCTTGAATCAACACCCTGGTTGCGCACCGGAGCGTGCTATGCGTGTCGCGATGTTTGTAACGGCAATCCTGGCCTGCGGTGCCACCGCCTCCGCCGAGGAATTAACCCCCGAGTACGGTTACGGCCCTCAACCGGTGCTGCCGAAGCCGGATAAGAAGCTCGTGCCGACGGTAAATGTCGCACCCGCCAAGCCATGGCAGGACAATCAAGCGCCGACGGCCGCCGCCGGGCTGGCAGTGTCACGCTATGCCTGCGGGCTCGATCATCCGCGCTGGTTGTATGTTTTGCCGAATGGCGACGTGCTGATCGCGGAGACCAATGCTCCCGAGCGCCCGGCGGACAACAAAGGCATCCGCGGCTACGTGCAAGGAAAGGCCATGGAAAAAGCAGGCGCGAAGGCACCGACTGCCAACCGCATCACCCTGCTGCGCGACGCGAACAGCGATGGCAAGGCGGAAGTGCAGACGAAGTTCATCGAAGGATTGAACTCGCCGTTCGGCATGGCGCTGGTCGGTAAGAATTTGTATGTCGCGAACACCGATGCAGTACTGCGCTTCGACTACGCACCGGGTCTCACCGAGATCAAACAAGCCGGCGCCAAGTTCGCCGACTTGCCGGGCGGGCCGCTGAATCATCACTGGACCAAGAATCTCATCGCCAGCCCCAAGGGCGACAAGCTGTATGCAACTGTAGGCTCGAACAGTAACGTCGCGGAGAACGGCATGGCAGCGGAGGAACGGCGCGCCGCCATTCTGGAGATCGATGCAAACAGTGGCGTCGTGCGCGTGTTTGCTTCCGGCCTGCGCAATCCCAACGGCATGGATTGGAATCCGCAGACGGGCGCGTTGTGGACGGTGGTCAACGAGCGCGATGAGATCGGCGACAACCTGGTGCCGGACTATCTGACTTCCGTGCGCGATGGCGGTTTTTATGGTTGGCCGTACAGCTACTACGGCACGAACGTCGATGAGCGCGTCCAACCGCCGCGGCCCGATCTCGTCACCAAGGCTCTGGTGCCCGACTATGCGCTCGGCTCGCACACCGCTTCATTGGGATTGGCGTTCTACACCGGAAAACTGCTGCCGGAAAAATATCGTAACGGCGCTTTCATCGGCCAGCATGGCTCGTGGAATCGCGAGCCTCGCAGCGGCTACCGCGTGTTGTTCGTTCCGTTTGCCAACGGCACGCCGAAAGGGATGCCGGAAGAAATCCTCGGCGGCTTCATCGACAAAGGCGACGCTCGCGGCCGACCGGTTGGCGTTGCCGTCGGCCGCGATGGCGCATTGTTAGTCGCCGACGATGTCGGCAACTGCGTGTGGCGCGTTACGCCGGCTGCGTCACGGGTGAGCCAAGCTGCAAACGCATCTGCTTCCGTAACAGCAGCACACTGACCGTCATCTGGGTAACCGCCGCGGCAATCGACAGATACCAGATGTGTTCAATCTTGTAGCCCGGCTGCGTAGTGAGCCAGATGGCCGGTATTGCATATATGGCCAGCCGCACCGCCGAGCTCAGCAATCCCGGCAACGTATTGCCCAATGCCTGGAACAAGCCGGAGCAGATGAACGTGATGCCGCCCATGGCGAAATTCCACGAGATCAAGCTCAGGAATCCACCGCCGACCTCCACGACCTCCGGCTCCGATGAGAAGAATCCAACCATCGCCTCGGGCCGCCACTGACACAACACCATCACGGCGAGCATGACTACAGAGGACTGTATGGACGCGACACGAAACGTCTCGCGTACCCGGTCCATCTTGCGTGCACCGAAGTTTTGTCCCGCAACCGGCGCGACCGCGAAAGCGATCGCCATCGCGGGCAAGAATATTCCCTGCATGATGCGCGAGCCGATGCCGAAGCCCGCTTGAGCCGCTGGCCCGAAATCGCTGATGGCCCAATAGGTGATGGCCGTGTAGAGAAACAACAGCGCGAACTCGCCGCCCGAGGGCAGGCCGATGGTGAGCATGCGCTTCCACACTTCGAAGCGCGGTTGCCATTGTTCCGGATGAAACGAGACGTATTTTTCCAGACGGTTGAAATACATCCACAGCAACACCACGCCGATCAACACTGCGATCGAGCTGGCGAGACCAGCGCCCGCCACGCCCATGGCATAGCCGGTGCCCCATCCAGCAATCAGCACCGGCGCGAGCGCCGTGTTGATTAAGACCGTGACTACCTGCACGACCATGCCCGGCTTGACGATGCCAGTGCCACGTAACGCGGAGCCCATGGCGACCAGCCCGAACTGCAACGCCATGCCGGGCAGAAACCAATACAGATAAGCGCGGCCCTGAATGATGGTCGCCTCATCGGCGGCCACCGAGCGAAGATACGGCACCGTCAATGTGTAGCCCGCGACCAGCGCGAGCAGGCCGCACAAGACCGCGATCAACAGCGACTGATTGAAAACCAGGTTCGCGTCCTGCTGGTCCTTGCGTCCCACTGCGTGCGAGATCAACGCCACGGTGCCCACGCCGAGCACCTGAGTCAGCGCGAGGATGATGAACATCGCGTTGCCGGCAGCACTCACGCCTGCGACGGCGGCATCGCCCAGGCCCGCCACGAAATACAGGTCGACGAAGTAATACAGCGTCTGGAACAGCATGCCTGCCGCCGTCGGCACCGCCATGGCGATAAGGTGCCCGGCGATGGAGCCTTGAGTGAGATCTTTCATGCGCGAGAAGTCATGCGAAGCCTGCCTGTAGCGGCCACTAAAAGAGGGTTAACCGGGAAGGACGGCTATTGTGCTCGAACTGGAGGCTCAATGGGACAGGCCGTGACACTCCCTGACCTGGCTTGCATCTGACGCGGCCGTCCCCACCTCGGCGGCATGAGCCATCCCGTCCATCTCGTCTGTGGCCACTGCGATTCCGTAGTGCGAATTCCGGCCGATCGGCTGGACCAGGGACCGAAGTGTCCCAAATGTCAGCACGCGCTGTTCGCTGGCCACCCGCTGGAGCTGAAAACGGCCTCGTTCGACAAGCACTTGAGTCGCAACGACCTGCCCGTGGTGGTGGATTTCTGGGCGCCCTGGTGCGGCCCGTGCCGCATGATGGCGCCACATTTCGAGGAAGCATCCCGCCAGCTGCAGACCCAGGCGCGTTTCGCCAAGGTCAACTCCGACCAGGAGCCGACGCTGTCGGCGCGTTTTGGAATTCGCGGCATCCCGACCCTGATGGTGTTCAAGCAGGGCCGGGAAATCGCGCGCCAGTCCGGCGCCATGGAGATTGGAGGGCTGCTTCGCTGGCTGCAGCCCCACTTGCAGTGAGCTAGCCGGCGGCCACCGTCGCCCACAACTCTTCGATCTTTTTGCGACCCGCCGCGTCCGGCAGGCGGCCCCGACCGGCCAATTGATTGTCCTGAAGATGCGCGAGCTTGGTGGTGCCCGGGATCACGGCCGTCACCGCCGGATGTGAAATGTTGTACTTCAACAGCAGCTGCGCCCAGCTGGTCACATCGTAATCCGCGGCCCAAGCCGGCAACGGCTTGCCCTGCACCTTCGTCAGCACGCTGCCACGACGACCGCCGAGCGGCACGTTGACCAGCACCGCGACGCCTTTCTCGCGCGCCAGCGGCAGAATCTTTTCCTCGGCGCCGCGATTTTCGATCGAATAGTCGACCTGCAGAAAATCCAGTTTCAACTTGCCGAGCGAGTCGAGCACCTGCGGATACTGCTCGTCGGTGGACGTGGTGATGCCGATGTAGCGCACCTTCTTCGCCTGCTTCCACTCCTGCAATTGCGGGAACAGCGTGTCGATGCCATGGAAGTTGTGAATCTGTAGCAGATCGATGCGATCGGTCTGCAGGCGCTGCAACGCCAGTTCGAGCTCGCCGATGCCCGGCGCGATGTCGCCGCGATTCGGCGTCTTGGTCGCAAGGAAGATCTGCTCGCGATTGCCGAGCTCCTTGAGCAGGTTGCCGATCACCACTTCCGACTCGCCATAGCCACGCGCGGTGTCGATCACCTTCGCGCCGAGCTTGGGGAAGTTCTCCAGCACCTGACGGCGCGCGGCAATGTCTTCGGGCGTGGTCACGCTGTATTGATTGGTGCCGAGGCCCACGACCGGCAACAGCTCGCCGGTCGACGGAATCGGCTTGGTGATGACCGGAAGATTGCCGCCGCCCTGCTTGGCCTTGGCCGCCGACTCGGCCGCCACGGCCCATTGGCTGCCCACCGCCAGGCCGACGCCGGCCGCGAGCCCACCTCGAATCACTGCACGACGCGACACCCCTGAGCTCATCACGACCTCCATCCAAACTCTGCCACGACAACCTGAATGCGCTGAACGAATCGGCGATGCGCGTTATGACCGGCGCGCATAAACCTTGTCAATAACAAGGACGTAACACCCCTGCGCATCCGAAAACCGGCCTGCCCGCGAATATTGTCGCCAAGAGAGCACAGTTGCTCTCGCGCGTCGGCTCACCGGGCCGCGCCACATCGAAGGATTCCACTCAATCATGAGATCGACGAGAGCATCGGCAGCGTGGGCGGGGATTGCATTGGCAACATCGTTCCTGAGCATGACCATCCTCGCGCAGCCACACACGCCCGCGACGAGCACGGTCGCGCAGACCGTCGCCGCGCCGAGCAACGACTCGCTGCAAACGTTGCAGCCCGAGGCCGCCAAGCACGTCGCTGCCGCTGGCGTCGACGCCACTAAAGAGTCGAGTGATCGCGGCGGACACTGATTCGCCAATGTCACATCGCGCTCTTCACGCAAGCCATTGAATCCGACCTGATCCAGCGTTTCGAAAACAGCGTCACCTACCCAATTCGCTTTCCCGGAAGCCATCGTCGCGGGGCTCGCGGCGGTGGCTCTTTTTTTCGGGCTCGCGATCGGCAAAAGGTGTGACTTTTGCCTGCTCGCCGCCGCCCGGAGGGCGGCGCGTACGTCCATGTACCTGGGTGGCACCGAGAAGCCGCGCTTCATTTTTTTGTACCTGGGCGGCACGCGATCACGTGTGACTACCTTTCGAGCGGCACGCCGACTAGGCGTTCACGTACACTTATGCGCTGAGCATCTGGGACTTCCAGCAGGAGCATGCATGCGAGCGCAACTCATTTCAGCAACGCTGTTGATGGCCGTGTGGGCCGGCCTGGTTCAGGCGGAGACGCCGCGAACTGAGAGCTGGAACGCGCTCAATGGCGCGGGCGAGCAGCTGTCGGCGGCGACTGAAATATCCAAAGAGCGGCTCGCGCGCATCGACGGGCTCATGCAGCAGTACGTCGATGAGAATCTCATCGCCGGCGCGGTCGCACTCATTCTGCAAAACGGGCAGCCGGTGTATCAGCGCGCGGCGGGCTGGAGCGACAAAGAAGCCGGCGCACGCATGACGACGGATACGATCTTTCGCATCGCTTCGCAGACCAAGGCGCTCACCAGCGTCGCCGTCCTGCAGTTGCAGGAGCGCGGCAAGCTGGTGATTACCGATCCGGTGAGCAAGTTCATTCCGGAATTCGCCAAGACCACGGTGCTGGTGAAGAACGAGTCGGGCACGAACACTGTGCCGGCGTCTCGTCCCATCACGCTGCGCGATCTCATTACGCACACCGCGGGCATTTCATACGGCACGTCGCCCGAGCTGGCGGATTTGTATGCGGCGAAAAGTCTCGGCCCCGCCGCCGGCATGGGCTGGTACACGGCGGATAAGAACGAAGGAACCTGCACGACCATGGCGCGACTCGCGTCGTTGCCGTTCTCGCAGCAACCCGGCACCGCCTTCGTCTATGGCTACAACACCGACATTCTCGGCTGCGTCGTGGAACGCGCATCGGGCATGCCGCTGGATGAATATTTCCGCTCGCAGATCACTCAGCCACTGGGCATGAAGGACACCAACTTCTTCCTGCCGCAGGATCAACGCAAGCGACTGGCGGCGGTCTACGCAACGGGTCCGAACGGCAAGATCGTGCGCGCTGCGAATGATGCCAAGGGACAGGGACATTACATCGATGGGCCACGCAAGAACTTCGCGGGCGGCGCGGGCTTGCTGTCGACGGCTCAAGACTACGCGCGTTTTCTCGAAGCGCTGCGTAACGGCGGCGTGCTCGATGGCGTGCGCATCCTGTCCCCTCGCAGCGTCGCGCTGATGACCACCAATCAAATCGGCGACCTGCACGTGAAGGACGACATGGGCTTCGGTTTTGGTTTCGAAGTCGTCGAACGTTTCGGCGCCTCCGGACTGGAAGCACCGGGATCGTTCGGCTGGGGCGGCGCCTATGGCACCAACTATCGGGTCGATCCCACGTCAGGCCTGGTCGTGGTGTTGATGATCCAGCTCATGCCGAACGGCACCGACTTCCGCGAGAAGTTCGCGAGCATCGTGTATCAGGCGCTGCTGCCGCCCGAACATTAAATTCCGTAGATCGTGTCCCCGGCGATCAGCGCGAGCAAC
>JBEVKA010000304.1:0-5775 GCA_040509855.1 Steroidobacter sp. | reverse complement strand
AGCAGCTCATAGAGATCGCACGCGGACTCATGGGCAAGCCGAGACTGCTGATTCTCGATGAGCCGACGGCGATGCTCACGGCGGTGGAGACCGCACGGTTGTTCGAGGTGCTCCAGGCGCTCAAGCGTCAAGGCGTCGGCGTCATTTATATATCGCATCGTCTGGCCGAGCTGACGGTCATTTCCGATCGAACCGTGGTGCTGCGGGATGGACAGCTGGTCGCCGATCGACCCACTGCGCAGTTTCCCGAAGGTGAAATCGTGCGCGCGATGGTGGGGCGCGAGCCGGAGCATGATCTAAATCGACCTCGCAGGCCGCGAGGAGCGCGAGTGCTCAGAGCGGAAGGGCTCGGATGGGGGACGCAAGTCCGCGATGTTTCCTTCGATGCGTATGCCGGCGAAGTGCTCGGCATCGCCGGCCTGGTGGGCTCCGGTCGCACCGAACTGCTCAGATTGATTTTCGGCGCTTCCAGGCCGGATGCCGGCCGCATCTACTTGGACGAGGCAACGAATCCGGCGCGCATCGATTCTCCCGCCGCTGCGGTGGCGCTTGGCATCGGCATGGTGCCGGAGGATCGCAAGGCGCAAGGCCTGCTGCTGACTCAGTCGCTCGCGACCAATATCACACTGGCGGATGTTCCTTCGATCAGCAGCTACGGCTGCATCGATCGCGGCAAGGAGGCGACGATCGTGGATGGTTGGTTACGCAAGCTGCGCATCCGTGCTCGCGATGCCAGGCAGAGCGTGGCCGAGTTGAGCGGTGGCAATCAGCAGAAGGTGTTGCTGGCGCGCTGGATATACAACAATAGTCGCGTCCTGCTGCTGGACGAGCCGACGCGTGGCGTGGACGTCGGCGCGCGCGCAGATATTTATGCGGAGCTGGAAACGCTCGCCGAGGCCGGCAAGGCGTTGATCGTCGTCTCCAGCGATCTGCACGAGTTGATGCTGATCGCGGATCGTATCGCCGTGATGAGCGCCGGCCGGTTGGTGCGTATTTTCGAGCGCGGCGAGTGGACCGAGCAGGCGCTGCTCGATGCATCTTTCGCGGCCTACGGCAAAGCCGCGACTGGCGAAGTGACAGCAAGGATCTCATGAGTAAAGCGATCGGGTTGCCGCTGGCGCTGCTGGCGCTGGTGCTGGGCTTCGGCTTTTCCAGCGAATATTTTTTCAGCGCCGACACGTTCATGGCCATCATGAACGACATCCCGGCGTTGATGGTCATGGCGGTCGGCATGACGTATGTGCTGGTGATCGGCGGTATCGATCTATCGGTGGGCTCGGTGCTGGCGCTGGTGAGCGGTGTGTGCGCCGTCGCCGTGCTGTCCTGGGGATTCAGCATTCCCGCCGCGATGGTGCTCGGGCTGGCGGTCGGCGTGCTGTGCGGAGCGCTCAATGGATTGGTCAGCGTCACCTGGCGCGTGCCGTCGTTCATCGTCACGCTGGGAATGCTCGAAGTGGCGCGCGGCAGTGCTTACCTCGTCACCGATTCGCGCACTCAATATATCGGCAGTTCCATCGGCGGCTTCGCCACGCCGCGGTGGTTGGGTATTTCGCCGGCGTTTGTGGTGGCGCTGCTGGTGGTGATCGCTGGTGAGATTTTTCTACGTCGCTCGGTGGTCGGGCGTTATATCGTCGGTGTCGGCACCAACGAAGAGACGATGCGCCTGGCTGGCGTCGACCCGCGGCCGCTGAAGGTGCTGGTGTTTGCGCTCATGGGAGCCCTGGCGGGACTGGGTGGCTTGATGCAGATGGCCAGGCTCGAGGCCGCCGATCCCAATGCCGGCGTCGGTATGGAATTGCAGGTGATTGCCGCCGTGGTCATCGGCGGCACGAGTTTGATCGGCGGACGCGGTTCGGTCGTGAGCACTTTTTTCGGCGTGCTCATCATCGCGGTGCTCGAAGCGGGCCTGGCGCAGGTCGGCGCATCGGATCCAGTGAAGCGAATCGTCACCGGCTGCGTGATCGTGGCCGCTGTGTTACTCGACATGTATCGCGTGCGCAAATGAATACATCAGCAATGCCGGCGCGCATCGTCGTGGTCGGCAGTTTGAATATGGATCTGGTGTTGGCTGTGCCGCGTGCGCCGGAAGCGGGCGAGACGGTTACGGGGCGCCAGCTGTCATTCGTCCCCGGCGGCAAAGGTGCGAATCAAGCCGTGGCCTGTGCACGGCTCGGCGGAACGGTCGCGATGATCGGACGCGTTGGCGCCGATGAGTTCGGTGCCCGGCTGCGTGATGGGTTGGCTCGCGATCGCGTGGCCGTCGAGCAGGTGAGTGTCGACCCCACGGTCGGCACCGGCACGGCGCTGATTATGGTCGACGACCAGGCACAGAATCGAATCGCCCTCATTCCCGCCGCCAATCACACGCTGACGCCGACGATCATGGAGCAGATGGCTGCGCCCATCGACGCCGCCAGTCTGGTGTTGTTACAGCTGGAAATTCCACTGCCGACAGTGGAGTGGGTCATCGCACGTGCCGCCGCCGCTAAGGCGCAAGTGATTTTGAACCCGGCCCCGGCGCAAGCATTGCCGGCTTCGATCTGGTCTCGGGTGGACTACATCGTTCCGAACGAGAGCGAGGCTGCGATGCTCACGGGAATCGATGTCACGGACGTGGCAAGCGCGACCGCGGCGGCGAATGAAATGCGTCGTCGAGGTGCCAGGCATGTGCTGCTGACGTTGGGGTCCAAGGGAGTGTTGATCGCGGATGCCGCCGGCACGAGAACTCACCCGGCGCCGAAAGTGAAGGCCGTCGACACGACAGCGGCGGGCGACACGTTCATCGGGGCGCTCGCGGCGATGCTGAGCGAAGGCAAGGATCTGGACGCGGCCGCCAGGTTCGCCGTCGAAGCCGCGTCGTTATCGGTGACCCGCGCCGGGGCGCAGCCGTCGATTCCGTATCGTCACGAGATCCAAGCGATCTAGCCGGAACGTCGCTCGCGCCGTCGGACCGCCGTAGAATGCGGTCTGGGGTTCTCGCGGAGTGAAGCGTGAAGTCGATTCTCCTGGTCGCGCTCGGCGGCGCCGTCGGTTCGGTAGCGCGATTCAAATTATCCGGCTGGGTGTTGCAGCAGTCGCCTGACTGGCGCTTTCCCGCCGGCACGTTCGTGGTCAACGTGATCGGCTGTTTCATTGCCGGCCTGCTGGCCGGCTTGGCCGTGAAGCAGGATGTGTTCACGCCCGAGGCCCGGGTGTTTCTGGTCGCCGGTTTGCTCGGCGGCTTCACCACGTTCTCGGCGTTTGGCCTGGAGACGTTGTTACTATTGAAGCGGGGCCAGGCGGGTATCGCGGTCGCCAACATCGTCGCCAGCGTCGCGATTGGATTGCTGGTGGCGTGGTTGGGTTACGGAATCAGCGCTCGCGGCCCCTGATGGCGAGCATGGCAAGCAAGGAATCAGCGATGAAATTCGTGGCATGCACGCTCGAAACTCACGGCGCGGCGATCCTCGACATCTTGAACGAGCAGATTCGTACCTCGACCGCGGTTTACGAGTACGTCCCGCGCAAGCTCGACAGCATGACCGCGTGGTTCAAGACCAAGGAATTGAAGAACTACCCGGTGATCGGCGCCGAAAATGACGCGGGCGTTTTGATGGGCTTCGCGACCTACGGCATGTTTCGCGATCGTCCCGCGTACAAGTACACCGTCGAGCACTCGGTGTACGTCCACAAGGATCATCGCCGTAAAGGTCTCGGCAAGATCCTCATGGAGCGACTGATCGTCGCGGCGCGCGAGCAAGATCTGCACGTGATGGTGGGCGGCATCGACGCCACCAACGCTGTCAGCATCGCCCTGCACGAGCAGCTTGGATTCGTCCACGCCGGCACCATCCGTCAGTCCGGTTTCAAATTCGGCCAGTGGCTGGATCTGGCGTTTTATCAGCTGACCTTGCAGACCCCGCTGCAACCCATCGACGGTTGAACTGCGTCACATTCCAGCGCGCGACAGACGCGCGTCTGCGATTTGACGCGTCGATCGAGCCAGCGCCGCGTGCGTGTGGAGCACGTCACAATTACCCGCGCCAAGATTTTGTCACCCAATTTCGGTGTGTTGCAGTTCACACTGTGTCTTACGCGTATTTCTCCGTGTAATTAATAACTTGCATGCTGCTCCCGAGGCGTGGCACGTCACTTGCTCATTATCGAGCGCGACCAAGTCTTCGAGGAAAGCGCAATGTCGGAAGCTCCTGCAGGTGATGCCCCCAAGGCCGCGCCCGCCAAATCGAAAATGCTCATCATCGTTCTGTGCTCGGTGCTGGCCGCGGGCGTGGCTGGCGGCGCCGTGTTCTTCATGACCGGCAAGAAGAGCGATGACAAACACGAGAGCGAGGAAGCTCACGAGAAGAAGGCCGAGCCCAAGCTGCCGGCGACCTATCTGAAGTTCGATCCACCGTTCGTGGTGAATTTCGAGAACAAGGGCATGGTGCGCTTCCTGCAGGTCAGCGTCGAAGTGATGACGCGCGATGCCGGGACGGCCGAGCTGATCCGCCAGCACGATCCGAAGTTGCGCAACGATTTGTTGATGCTGCTCGGCGGCCAGACCTACGAAACCATCAGCACGCGAGAAGGCAAAGAGAAGCTGCGCGGCGAGTCGCTCAAGGCCGTGCAGGACGTCATCGCCGCCGAGGGTGGCAAGGCCGAGCTGATCGAGCAGTTGTACTTCACCAGCTTCGTGATGCAGTAATCACAACGAGATCGCACATGTCCGGCAGTGACATTCTCAATCAAGACGAAATCGACGCCCTGCTACATGGTGTAGACAGCGGCGCGGTTCCAACCGACGCGCCAGTGACGCCGGGCGAGGCGCGCAATTACGATTTCGCGAATCAGGTGCGCATCGTGCGCGGGCGCATGCCCACGCTGGAGATGATTAACGAGCGTTTCGCGCGCCTGTTCCGCATCAGCCTGTTCAACCTGCTGCGCCGGACGCCGGAAGTCGCGGTCGCGCCAGTGAAGATGCAGAAGTTCAGCGAGTACGTGCACTCGCAGCACGTGCCGACCAATCTGAATTTGATTCGCATCCTGCCGCTGCGTGGCACCGGCCTGGTGGTGATCGACCCGAAGCTGGTGTTCGCGGCGGTCGATAACTTCTTCGGCGGCAACGGCCGCTACGCCAAGATCGAAGGCCGCGAGTTCACCGCGACCGAACAGCGCATCATCCACATGCTGCTGAAACATATCTTCGCCGACGTGAAGGAAGCGTGGTCGCACGTACAGCGCCTCGACGTCGAGTACATCAATTCCGAAATCAATCCTCACTTCGCCAACATCGTCAGCCCGACGGAAATCGTGGTGGTCACGAGTTTCCACGTCGAGCTCGATGGCGGCGGCGGCGACATTCACATCACCATGCCGTACGCGATGATCGAGCCGCTGCGCGAGCTGCTGGACGCCGGCGTCGCGAGCGACCGCGTCGAGCACGACGAGCGTTGGGTGAGCGCGCTGAAGGAAGAGATCGAGGACGCGGATGTCGAGCTGACGACGATGCTCGGCCGCGCCAAGGTCACCATGCGGCAGCTGATGGAAATGAAGGTGGGCGATGTCCTGCCTTGCGATTTCACCGGTCGCGCCACGGTCCTGGCCGAGGACGTACCTATTTTCCGAGGCACTTTCGGCATTTCCAACGGCCAGCAGGCCGTGCAGATCGAAGACCGCATTTCCCGCATTCGTCCGCGGGCCATCGACGCATTGAACGGCAAGGGCTGAGGGAAACATCATGAGCATGAGCAAAGAAGCAATGGAAGCCGCGCAGGCCGCGCAGTTCGAAGAACTGCT
>JBEVKA010000303.1:0-3690 GCA_040509855.1 Steroidobacter sp. | reverse complement strand
GCCTCGCTGGTGCAGCTGAGCGCGGTATCGTTTCCGTTCCTGAGCGGAACGACGGTGCATCAGGCTCTGATGGAGCGCGCGAACAGATTCTCCACCGTGGCGCGCATCGAGATCATCTCGCTGCTGACTGGCTTCGCGGTCGCCGTGGCTACGGCATATGCCGGCGCTGGTGCTTACAGCTTGGTGCTGCAGACACTGACCGTCGCGGTGCTGTCAGCCGTGCAGTTCTGGATCGCTTCGGATCTGAAAGTGCGCTGGCGCTGGAGCACCGAGCACGCCAAGGGTCTGTGGGGCTTCAGCGGCAATTTGTTCGGCTTCAATCTGGTGAATTATTTCTCGCGCAATGCCGACACCATGATTATCGGTCGCGTGCTCGGCCCGACCCATCTCGGTCCGTATTCACTCGCTTATCGAGTCATGTTGTTCCCGCTGCAGAACCTCACGTTCGTGGCGACGCGCGCGCTGTTTCCGATGATGAGCCGTCACCAGAATTCGCCGCAGGAGCTGGGTGCTATGCACTTGCGGTTGTTGTCGGTGATCTCGTTCTTCACCGCGCCCATGATGGCCGGCCTGTTCGTATTGCGCGAACCGTTCGTCGACGTGGCGTTCGGCAACGGCTGGGACATGGTCGCCACGCTCATCCTGTGGCTGGCGCCGATCGGCTTCATTCAATCGCTGGTCAGCGCCGGCGGCATCGTGTTCCAGGCGCTCGGCCGCACCGACCTGCTGTTTCGTCTCGGCGTGTTGAGCAGCATACTGCACGTGGCCGGCTTCATCAGCGGCGTGCACTGGGGCCTGACCGGCGTTGCCGCCGCCTACTTGCTCGTCACGCTGGTTAATTCCGTGATTTCGCTGGGCGTGCTGTTGCATCTGATGCAGCAGACGGTGCCGCGCCTGCTCGGCGCCATCGTGCCCGCGATCGCCAAGGCCGTCATCATGGCGACTTTGATTTATTTCGCCGACCTCGAGTTGCGGGTGTTCGACGTTCATTCGCTGCCCCGACTGGTGGGCCTGAGCGTTGCCGGTGGACTGATCTTTCTGGCGCTCACGCGCATTCATCTCATGCCGGCCGACCGCGATGTGCTGCGGCTGTTCATGAAGCGAGCTTAGGAGGGATACGATGCCGAAGCAGGCAAACCAATCACGTCGCCGAACCTTGTGCCTGGCCGCTGCCAGCACACCCCTCTGCATCACACTGAGCAACGTTGCACTGTCTGCGCCGGACGACAAGAGAGAGGAGCATTTCTATCTCTCCGAGCAGATCGTCTATGACGACAATCTGTTTCGCTCCTCGCAGACCACCGATGAGATCGTGATCCCCATCGATCCGAGCGATCCGAACTCGCCGGTACGCATCGTCTCGCGCGAGGACTATTCGAATCGCATTACGGCCGGCCTCGGCAATGACTTTCACATGGGTCAGCAGACGCTCAAGCTGCGCGGCCGCGTCTACGACGTGCGTTTCAACGACAACGACTACCTCGACTACACCGGCGGCGACGCGTCGGCGCTGTTCGACTTTCGCTTGCTGGCGATGCTGTCGGGTCGTTTGTCCGGCGGCTACAACCGCACGCTGGCCGACTTCGCCAACACGCTGGGCACGGCTCGGGACCTGATCGAGACTTTCAACTACAACGCGACGCTGCGCTATGAAATCGGCCCGCGCTGGTCGATCAGCGCGAGCGGCGGCCGCATGGAGACGGAACACGACCTGGTGACCCGTCAGCAGGAGAACCTGGAGGCGGACCTCGGACGCATCAGCCTGGACTACGCGACGCCATCGTTTCATTCGTTCGGCATCGAGTATCGCTACATCGACGCGACGTTTCCGAATGGGATCGCCGCACCGGGCAGCACCGTCTCCGACAGCGACTACGAAGAAAACGCCGCACTCGCCCGCTTCACTTATACCGCCACCGTGCGCACGCAGTTTCGTTTGAGCGGCGGTTACGTCGAGCGTGAACGCCCGGCCGACACGGAAGCGACATATTCAGGCGACATCTGGCGTGCGGAGATCGATTGGAAACCGCGCGAGAAGTTCTCGACGCTGTTCGCCGCGTGGCGCGAACTGAAGGCCTATACCGACGTCGAATCCGATTATTTCATTTCCGACGGCTACAGCCTGGGGCCGTCCTGGAGCCCGACCGATAAATTGCTGTTCGCGCTGACGGTGTCGTACGAGGACCAGGAATATCTCACTTCGCGCTCGTTGGGCTCGCTGCCAACCGACCCGACGCGCAACGACGATGTGCTCTCGGGCCTGTTCACGTTTACATACAAGCCGCGCGATCAGCTGGCGATCGAGCTGAGCTATCGCGGCGGCGATCGTGACAGCAATCGAGTGAACCGCCGCTACGACGCACAGACCGCGGGACTGGCGATTCGGTGGAGCGTGTTCTAACGAGCCGCTCTATCGAACGGCGTACAGGAAACGCGCGTAACCCAGCTCCGACCCGTTCTTGGTCAGCTCGACATTGCACCACGCGATGAGGTGAGCGAACGAGCGGCCTTGGAACGGCCAACGCACCCGTGCGGAATCGGCAAGCTCAGTTTCTTTCATGCGCTCGATCTTCGAACGCCATGCATCGTGCAGCTGAGTGATCCGCATGCGCGCAGCCTCAGCGGTGCCCGGCCAGAACACTTGCTCGCGTGACAGCGTCGCTGAACCAAAGGAATGATCCAGCGCCATGGACCACCAGAAGATCATGTGCCACGTGATCCAACCGATGCTCGGCGGACCGAGATCGTAGCCTTCATGCTCGGGCCAGTCGGCGCGCCACACGCCGGCTTCGTCACGATGCACGTGCAACCCGCGACTCGCGGGACGCCACAAACATTCCTCGGTCGTGAGTGTTTCGAGGTGATAACTCGCCAGGCTCCACGCAGTGTGAAGCTGCTGAATCAACGGCGAAACGTTCTCGGACATGCGCGCCGCCTACTTGCTCCCCGCCTCCACGCGCGCCGGCACCGGCAACGTATACGCAACGGGCGTCATGAGTGGCGTCAGCGACAACGTGCCGAACTCGTGAACCGCCGAGCCGACCTGCGCAGTCGGTAAATCCAGCGTAAACGGCAGATCTTTGCACTCGCGCACGGTCATGGACGTTTGATACTCGCCGGTGGTGAAGTCGCCTCGCATGGCCTGTTCGAGGAATCGCGGATCGACCGCGTCGAGCGTGTCGCCCCAATAGCGCTGACCGGTGTACCGAAGCCCATCCTTGATGCGTTTGTCGCTCCACACGCCGGGCACTGGCAACACGACGCTCTTTCCCTCGCAGACCACCCGAATGCCCGTGCCCTGAACACTGAAGCGCACGGCATCTTTCAATCGGGCAGTGAGCGTGATCTCCACATCGGCGCGATTGCGATCGGTGTCGACGATCAGCACGGATCCGCTGCCGAACTCGTACTCCATGCTTTTGGGAATCTGCGTATCGGCCAGCCGGCCCGAGCCGCTGACTTTGTAGTAAGCAACGCCTCGCGAAAACGCGCAGCCGCCCAACAGCGCGAGCACTGCCAGGCACGAAACAATCCGTCGCATCATGTCCGATCGCTCTCCCGCACCGCCAGCCATAGATCCCGCACGTAGTCGAACAACCAGCACGCCAGCTCCAGGCGATGCCACGTCGTCAGCTCCGTGAGCGACGTGTAAGCGCTGAGCAATTGCTCGCGCTGAAGCTTGTCGTACTT
>JBEVKA010000302.1:0-3898 GCA_040509855.1 Steroidobacter sp. | reverse complement strand
TGCCTTCGGCGTACAACTGGATGGCGCGCATGGCGTCGTCGTTACCCGGAATCACGTAGTCGATGTCATCCGGCGTGCAATTGGTGTCGACGATCGCGACCACCGGGATACCCAGCTTCTTCGCTTCGTGAATGGCAATCTTTTCGTGGCCGACGTCGATCACGAACAGCACGTCCGGCAGCGACTCCATTTCCTTGATGCCGCCGAGGCTGCGCTCGAGCTTCTCGCGTTCGCGGCGCAGGCCCTGCGCTTCGCGCTTGCTGTGCTGTTCGAGCGCGCCGTTGGTCGCCATCTCATCCAGATTGGTGAGACGCTTGATCGACTGCCGCACGGTCTTGAAATTGGTGAGCATGCCACCCAACCAACGGTGGCTCACATAAGGCATGCCGGCGCGCAGCGCCGCCTGCCGCACGGCTTCACGAGCCGAGCGCTTGGTGCCTACGAACAGCACACGCCCGCCGTCGGCGACGACCTGGCGGATGAAAACCGACGCCTCGGTGTACAGAGGCAGGGTCTTTTCGAGGTTGATGATGTGAATACGATTACGTTCGCCGAAGATGTACTGAGACATCTTGGGGTTCCAGAAGCGGGTTTGGTGTCCGAAATGAACGCCCGCTTCCAGCATCTGTCGCATGGACACGCTGGCCATAATGCAAAACTCCTGAGGGGTTAGGCCTCCACCCGCCCCGCGCGACGACCTGCAGCTTGCCGTATTATCGACCTCGTCGATATTGGGCGGTTACAGGCACCCCGTCGCGTGTGTCGGCAAGGTGTGAGAATTAAAGGGACAGTTAAAGGAATCCAGACGGATTCATTGCCAAAAAAACGCGCGCTTTATACCATAAACTCCATGATCGTTCACAAATTTTTCCAGCTCGCCGCCAGCGCCGTCGAAACGGCGTTCCAGTCATGATGCGCGGGCTGCTGCAATCGTTGAATCGCAAGGCTTCCGGCAGCGAGGACCAGGCTGCCGCCAGCCTGACCGCCTCTACTCAGGCCATGCAGGTAACGATCAAGACACCGGCGGAACAGGAGCACATGCGCGTCGCCGGGCGGCTCGCCGCCGACGTGCTGGACATGATCGGCGCGTACATCGTGCCGGGTGTCACCACCGAGGAACTCAACGCGCGCTGTCACGAGTTCATCGTGAACACCCAGAAGGCGATCCCGGCGCCACTCAATTATCGCGGCTTCCCCAAGTCGATCTGCACTTCGGTGAACCATGTCGTGTGCCATGGCATCCCGAGTCCGGACAAGCGCCTGAAACAGGGCGACATCATCAATGTCGACGTCACGGTCATCAAAGATGGCTGGCATGGCGACACCAGCCGCATGTTCGCGGTCGGCAAGATCGCACCTGCCGCCCAACGCCTGATCGACATCACGCGTGAAGCGATGTGGATCGGCATTCGCCAGATTCGCCCGGGCACGCGCCTGGGCGACCTCGGCGCCGCGATCCAGGGCTTCGTCGAGCCCCAGCATCTGTCGATCGTGCGCGAGTACTGCGGACACGGCATCGGCAAAATCTTCCACGAAGATCCGCAGGTACTGCACTATGGTGAGCGCGGCCGCGGCTTCGAGCTGGTCCCGGGCATGACTTTCACGGTCGAGCCCATGGTGAACGCCGGCAAGCGCCACGTGCGGCTGCTGCCCGACGGCTGGACCGTCATCACCAAGGACCACTCCTTGTCTGCCCAATGGGAACACACGGTCCTGGTGACTGACACCGGCTACGAAGTGCTCACACTCGGCGCGGCCGAGCGCTGAGTTACAAATGAAATCATGGTTGTCGGGCGCCGCCCCGGATACAGAGATGTATCCCGCCGCCGTAGGCGGCGAGCGAGTGGCAAAAGTCACGCCTTTTGTCGCTCGCACGAGGGTCATGGCAGGATGCCCGATCCCGAGTTTTTAAATAATCATGCCCGTTGTCACGCCCGATGACTTGGAAGAACTCGCATCCGCGCACGCGGTGAGCGATCCGCATTGGGAGTATCTGACGTCGCTGCAGAGCGCGCTCGCGAGCGCCACTCCGCAGGACGTCGCTACCTTCCGTAACGCCCTCGCCGAAGGCGACAACCGCCTCAAACAACGTTTCCTCGATGACGAGCCGGTCGAGCGCCTGGTGCGCGATCGCGCGCGCCTCGTCGATACGTTGCTCAAGTCGGCGTGGTCACTGCACGTCGGCGAGCACGTGCGCGATGTCGCGCTGATCGCAGTCGGTGGCTACGGACGCGGCGAGCTGAATCTCTGCTCCGACATCGACATCATGATCCTGCTGCCCAAGAGCGAGTCCGCTCCGTGGCAGGGCGCGCTGGAACGTTTCCTCACCTTCATGTGGGACATCGGCCTGGAAGTGGGCCACAGCGTGCGCACGATCGACGACTGCCAGCGTGAGAGCGCGGCCGACGTGAGCGTCGCGACGACCATGATCGAGGCACGCCTGCTCAAAGGCCCGGAGTCTTTGTTCGAAGCCATGCGTCGCGCGCTCGCTCCGGAGCGCGTGTGGCCGACTCGCGATTTCTTCGAAGCCAAGGTCGCCGAGCAGACGGCGCGCCATCACCGCTACTTCGACACGGCGTACAACCTCGAACCGAATGTGAAGTCGAGCCCGGGCGGCCTGCGCGACATTCAAACCATCGGCTGGGTCGCCAAGCGGCACTTCGGCGCCGAGTCGCTCGATGAGCTGGTGGATCACGGCTTCCTCACTCGCAGCGAACTGCGCAAACTCAAAACCGCGCAGGCATTCCTGTGGAAGACCCGCTTCGCATTGCATGTTCTGACGGCGCGCCGCGAAGACCGCCTGCTGTTCGATCACCAGATCCGGCTGGCGAAAATGTTCGGCTACGAGGACGCGACCTATACGCTCGCGGTCGAACAGTTCATGCAGCGCTACTACCGCACGGCCATGGACGTGAGCCTGCTCAACGAAATGCTGTTGCAGCTGTTTCGTGAAGCCATCCTCACCGATCCGAACGTGCCGCCGGTGCCGGTGAACGCGCGCTTCCAGATCAGGAACGATTTCCTCGAGACCACTTCGGAAGACGTGTTCGATCGCTATCCGTCCGCGATGCTGGAGCTGTTCGTCATCATCGAACAGAACTCCGACAAGATCCGCGGCGTGCGCGCTTCGACCATTCGTCAGCTGACGCGGCATCTGTGGCTGATCGACGAGGAATTCCGTCAGCATCCACGCAACCATCGTTTGTTCTTCGAGATCCTGAGCGCACCGGTCGGCGTCACGCACGAACTGCGACGCATGAACCTGTATGGCGTGCTCGGGCGCTACATTCCCGCGTTCGGCCGCATCGTCGGCCGCATGCAATACGATTTGTTTCATGCGTACACGGTCGACGCGCACACGCTGTTCGTGGTCAGCAACCTGCGTCGCTTCGCGATGCCCAAGTACGATCATGAATTCCCGGCCCTGTCGCGCATCATGCAGTCGCTGCCGAGACAGGAGCTGGCATATCTCGCAGCCATCTTCCATGACATCGCCAAGGGCCGCGGCGGCGATCACTCGGAGCTCGGCTCGGTGGACGCCGAAGCGTTCTGTCTCGAGCAGGGCCTGTCGCGTTACGACGCGCGCCTGGTGGCGTGGCTGGTGCGCAATCACCTGGTGCTGTCGGTGACGGCGCAGAAGAAAGACATCTCCGATCCCAAGGTCATCAACGAATTCGCCAAGATGGTCGGCGACCAGACGCATCTCGATTATCTGTATGTGCTGACCGTCGCCGACGTCCGCGGCACCAACCCGAAACTCTGGAACAACTGGAAGTCGTCGCTGTTCTCGGAATTCTACGAGCGCACGCGCCAGGCCCTGCGCCGCGGCCTCGAAAGCCCGCTCGACAAGGACGAACTGATCGCCGAAACGCAGACGCGAGCCCGGGAGCTGACGACG
>JBEVKA010000301.1:0-4957 GCA_040509855.1 Steroidobacter sp. | reverse complement strand
GGGTCTGGCAATCATGCTTGCTCCCGGCGCCAACGCGCTGGACACCGCCGAAAGCGTGCGCGCGGTGGTCACAGAGCTCAGCAAGTCCCTGCCCCACGGTTATCGCGTTCTCTACCCGCGCGACAGCACGGCGTTCATCAAGATCTCCATCGAAGACGTGGTCAAGACGCTGAGCGAGGCCATCGTGCTGGTGGTCGTGGTCATGTTCGTGTTCCTGCAGAACTGGCGCGCCACGTTGATTCCGGCCATCGCCGTGCCGGTGGTGTTGCTCGGCACGTTCGGCGTGCTGCAGATGTTCGGCTATTCCATCAACACGCTGACCATGTTCGCCATGGTGCTGTCGATCGGCCTGCTGGTCGACGACGCCATCGTGGTGGTGGAAAACGTCGAACGCATCATGCGCGAGGAAAAACTCCCGCCGCGAGAAGCGACGTTGAAATCGATGCAGGAGATCACGCCTGCGCTGATCGGCATCGCGACCGTGCTGACGGCGGTGTTCCTGCCGATGGCGTTCTTCAGCGGCTCCACCGGCGTGATCTATCGCCAGTTCTCCCTCACCATCGTGTCCTCGATGATCCTGTCGGTCATCGTGGCGCTGGTGCTCACTCCGGCACTGTGCGCGCAGATACTCAAACCGCACGAAAACACCGCGCATCGCGGCTTCTTCGGCTGGTTCAATCGCACGTTCGATCGCTCCATGAATCGCTATGAGCACGGCGTGTCGAAAGTATTGAAGCGGCCGCTGCAGGGCATGCTCGCGTTCGGCGCCGTGGTGCTGGTGATGGCCGTGTTGCTGTTCCGTCTGCCGACCGGCTTCCTGCCGCTCGAGGACGAAGGCCAGGTGATGGTGCAGTTCACGTTGCCGGCGGGCGCGTCCGTGTCGCGCACCGTCGAAGTCGCCAAGCGCATCGAGCAACATTTCCTCGGGACCGAAAAGAACAACGTCCGGACCATGTTCACCTTGTCCGGCTTCAACTTCTCGGGCAGCGGCCAGAACGCCGGCATGGCCTTCGTCGCGCTCAAGGATTGGAGCGAGCGCAAAGGCGCCGAGAATCGCGCCAGCGAGATCGCACAACGCGCGACCATGGCGCTGTCTGATGTGCGCGATGCGCAGGTGTTCTCGCTGAATCCGCCGTCCATCCGCGGCCTCGGCCAGGCCGGTGGCTTCGAGTTCCAGTTGCAGGCGGACTCGGGCACCGATCGCGAGACTTTGCAGCAGCGACGCGATCAGCTCATGGCCAGCACGCACGATCAGCCGACGCTCGCCAATGTGCGCCTGGGCAGCTTGCCCGATACACCGCAGTTGCATGTCGATATCGATCAAGCCAAAGCCAGCTCGCTCGGCTTGTCGCTCTCGGACA
Organism: Steroidobacter sp.; assembly: GCA_040509855.1. Lineage (GTDB taxonomy): Bacteria > Pseudomonadota > Gammaproteobacteria > Steroidobacterales > Steroidobacteraceae > Steroidobacter. Next base: position 3,596 of record JBEVKA010000301.1, on the reverse strand, counting down.
TCAACACTTCGCTCAGCGCGGCCTGGGCCGGCGTGTACGTGAACGACTTCATCGATCGCGCACGCGTAAAGCGCGTTTATATGCAATCCGACGCGCCGTATCGCTCCTCGCCCGACGATCTGTCGCAGTGGTACGTGCGCAGCGAGAGCGGCACGATGACGCCGTTCTCCTCCTTCGCCACCACGCGCTGGACTTATGGACCGGAGAATCTCACTCGCTACAACGGCCTCGCCTCCTATTCCATTCAAGGCTCGGCAGCTCCGGGACAAAGCTCGGGCACCGCGATGGATACGATGGAAGAACTGGCTGGCAAGCTGCCCGCCGGCATCAACTACGACTGGACCGGCCTGTCGTATCAGGAGCGCCTCGCCGGCGGCCAGACCACGATGCTGTACACGATCTCGATCCTGGTCGTGTTCCTGTGTCTCGCGGCGTTGTATGAAAGCTGGTCGGTGCCGCTGTCGGTGATCCTGGTGATTCCGCTCGGCGTGATCGGCGCGGTGCTGGGTGCGACGTTACGCGGCCTGGAGAACGATGTTTATTTCCAGGTCGCGCTGCTCACCACCATCGGCCTGTCGGCCAAGAACGCGATCCTGATCGTCGAGTTCGCCGAAGCCGCCTATTTACGTGGCACGCCGCTCATGGACGCGGCGATCGAAGCTGCTCGAATGCGCTTGCGCCCCATCATCATGACTTCGCTGGCGTTCATCGCAGGTGTGATGCCACTGGCGTTGTCGACCGGTGCTGGCGCCAACAGCCGCCACGCGATCGGCACTGGCGTGGTCGGCGGCACGTTGACAGCCACCGCGCTCGCGATCTTCCTCGTACCGTTGTTCTTCGTCCTGGTGAGAAAGTTGTTCAAGGATCGTCCGGTCAGCGCGACCGAAGCCGGCATTCCGGCCGAAGGAGTCCAGAATGCGTAAGCATGCACTGGCCCTTACGCTGCCGTTATTGCTAGCCGCGTGTACTCTGGAGCCCCGCTACGATCGCCCCGATGCGCCGGTGCCGGATACCTGGCCGGCTGGAGCAGCTTACCCAGCGTCACAAGCGAGCGAGCGCACGGCCGCTGATATTCCCTGGCGCGATTTCATCAAGGACGACAAGCTGCAGCGAGTGATCGAGCAGTCGCTGCAGAACAATCGCGATCTGCGTAGCGCACTGGCGAACATTCAGTCCGCACGTGCGCAGTATCGAATTCAGCGCGCTGATCTGATGCCGCGGATCAATGGTGAGATCAACGCGACGCGCTCCAAGAACGTCAACTCGTTCAGCGGCTCGGAACGGCCCGTGGAAAGCGAGGTCTACACCGCCAGCGTCGGCTTGAGCGCGTTCGAGATCGATTTGTTCGGCCGGGTGCGCAGCTTGTCCAACGCCGCATTGGAAACTTACCTGGCGACGGAAGAAGCCGAGCGCGCCACGCGCATCAGCCTGATCGCGGAAACCGCCAGCGTGTATCTCACATTGGCCGCGGACAACACCCAGCTGGCGCTGTCGCAGCGAACGCTGGATAGCGCGCAGCGAACCATGGAGATCGTGCGCAAACGTTTGGAAGCTGGCGTGTCCTCTCGTTTGGACCTGCGGCAGGCTGAGACTGTTTATCAGCAAGCACGCGCCGACCTCGCCAGCACTCGCGCGCTGATCGCGCAGGATCGCAACGCTTTGGAACTGCTGGCCGGCGGCTCGATCGCGGACGACATGCTGCCAGCGGAGTTGCCCAACGATCACGAGTGGCTGGCGGACGTGCCGGCGGGATTGTCGTCGTCGGTCCTGTTGCAGCGGCCGGATGTGCTGCAAGCCGAGCATCAGTTGAAATCGGCGAATGCAAACATCGGCGCGGCGCGGGCTGCGTTCTTTCCTTCGCTGTCGCTGACAGCCAGCACCGGACTTGCCAGCACGGAGTTGTCGGACTTGTTCAGCGACGGCGCGTCGGTGTGGTCCATCGGGCCGAGCCTGTCATTGCCGATCTTCAATGGCGGCGCGAATGTCGCCAATCTTTCTTACGCCAAGGCGCGGCGTGAGTTGTTCGTCTCGCAGTATGAGCTGGCGATTCAGACCGCGTTCCGCGAAGTGGCCGATGCCCTCGCCGTCCGTGGGACGATTCAAGAACAGTTGGACGCGCAGAGAGCTTTGGTCGACGCGGCGGCGGACAGCTATCAACTCGCCGAGGCTCGCTACAGCAAAGGCGTAGATACGTTCCTCAATGCGCTCGACGCACAGCGCACTTTGTATAACGCAGAGAAGTCACTGGTCGCCGCACGACTGACTGCGAGCGACAACGTCGTGACGCTCTATCGTGTGCTGGGTGGCGGTCTCGCCGACGGCGAGTGAGCCCCACTACTTCTTCTTGGCCGCCTTCTTCTTGCCTGAGTGCGGCCAGCCACGTTTCATATCGCGGTACGCCTCGCTGCTGACGCTCGACTTGGACTTGGGTCGACTCTTGCCGGCACGCTTGCGGCGATTGATGTTGTTGACCAACGAGTTTTTGCGTTTGCTAGCCATGCGACTCAACGACTTCGCAGGCTCCCAAGTTCGCCTGTCGGTACAAGTCGCAGCGATGCACTGACTCGCTCGTGCCCGACTAACTGTCGGTCGAACAGGTCGTGTAACCTGCGGCACCCCGCGCAGCACGAGCACTGTCATGAGCGAGTCCACGTACCTGCAACTTCGATCCCTGGTCACCGCCGGCGGCGAGCTTCAGTTGTCGCTCAAACAAGCGCCGATTCCCGAGCCTGGGCCTGATGAGGTGCTGATTCGCATCGAAGCCGCGCCCATCAATCCATCGGATCTCGCGCTGCTGATCGGGCCTGCGGATTTGTCGACCGCGAAGGTCGGTGGCACGGCCGAACAGCCGACGCTCGCGGCCACGCTACCTGCGAAAGCCATGACCGCACTCGGCGCACGAGCCGATCAATCCATGGTGGTCGGCAACGAAGGCGCAGGCGTCGTCGTGAAAGCAGGCGCGAGCGCGCAGGCGTTGTTGGGCAAGACTGTCGCCGCACTGGGTGGCGGCATGTTCTCCCAGTACCGCGTAGTGAAAGCAGCCGCGTGCCTGCCGCTTCCGGAGGGAACGACGCCGGCCGAAGGTGCGTCGTGCTTCGTCAATCCGCTCACCGCGCTGAGCATGGTCGAGAACATGCGTCGAGAGAATCACACGGCGCTGGTTCACACCGCCGCCGCTTCCAATCTCGGCCAGATGTTGAACAAGATCTGTTTGAAGGACGGCGTGCCGCTCGTGAATATCGTGCGCAGTGCCGAGCAGGCAACCACGCTGCGAAACATTGGTGCGAAGTACGTCTGCGACAGCACCTCGCCGAATTTCATGCCGGAGCTGACAGACGCAATCGCGGCGACTGGCGCAACGATCGCATTCGACGCCGTGGGTGGTGGCAAGCTCGCCGGCCAAATCCTCAGCTGCATGGAAGCCGCCGCCAATCGCAAGGCGACGAGTTACAGCCGCTACGGCTCGGCGGTCCACAAGCAGGTGTATTCGTATGGCGTGCTCGACACCAGCCCGATCCAGATCGATCGCAGCAGTGTCGGCATGGCGTGGAGCGTCAGCGGCTGGCTGCTCACGTACTTCCTGGAAAAGATAGGAC
>JBEVKA010000300.1:0-3602 GCA_040509855.1 Steroidobacter sp. | reverse complement strand
GAATATCATTTGATCGGCGCATATCACGTTGATATCGCGAAGCTGATGGCGGAAACATTGGCGGGCATGCCAATCAAGCGCGCTTACGTCGTGCACGGCGCCGCAGGCTGGGATGAGGCGACGCCGATCGGTCCGTTTACTTTGTTTGACGTGACGCCCGGCCAGGTCGTGCGCCACACGCGCAGTGCCGAGGAATTCATGCTGCCTCAATGCAGTGTCGAAGATTTGAAGGGGGGCGATGCCGCCTACAACGCCGGACATTTACGCGCCGTGCTCGAAGGGCGGGAACAGGGCGCCCACCGCAACGCGTTGATCCTCCAGGCGGCGCTGGTGCTGGAATTGATCGGTAAAGCCGCATCGGCGCAGGATGCTTCACACATGGCGCAAGACGCGATCGAAAGCGGCGCGGGACGACGGCTGTTGGAAAAACTCACGGCCTTCGGTGCGCAACAAGCGGCAGCGAGTCCTTCGCAAGGACTGGGACGGTGACTATGTCCGGCCTTCTCACTCAAATGACTCAATCGAGCCTCGCTCGCCTGCAAGAAGCGCGGGCGCGTGAACCTGAAAATGCACTGTGGCAGCGGGCGTCCGAAGCGCCACCAGCGCCGCAGTTGAAACTTTCCGCCGAAGGGTTCGATGTCATAGCCGAATGCAAACTGAATTCGCCGTCGGCAGGCGATCTGTCCGCCAACACCAAGGACATCGAAAGCCGTGTCATCGATTACGCGTGCGGCGGAGCTTGCGCGGTGTCGGTGTTGACCGAGCCGTTGCGCTTCGGCGGTTCGCTGGAACATCTAACCCGTGCGGCGCAGGTTCTCTCGCGTCACAACGTGCCGGTGATGCGCAAGGATTTTCTCGTCGATCCGTATCAAGTGATGGAGGCGCGCGCCGCCGGTGCGGGCGGTGTGCTCGTCATCGTGCGCATGCTCGACCCGAGCCACATCACCGCGCTGCTCGACTGCGCGGCCATGCTGAAAATGTTTGTGTTGCTCGAAGCGTTCGATGCTGCGGACCTGGTGATCGCGCGTGAAGTGCTGGCGTTGCGCCGGCGTCATGACGAGAAAATCCTGGTCGGGCTGAACTGCCGCGATCTGGAGAAACTCACCGTCGATTTGGCTCGCCTCGGCGAGCTGGCTGAAATGATGCCGCCAGGATTTGCATCAGTCGCCGAGAGCGGTGTGGGTTCGCTGGACGATGTGCGCAAAGTTGTCACCCTTGGCTATCGCGTCGCTCTCGTAGGCACCACGCTGATGAACTCGCCGACACCTCGCGAGCTTCTGGGCCAGATGCTGGCGACCGGCCGCGAGACTGCCATGAGCATCTCGACTCGCAAGCTCCGCATCGTGAAGGGCGAAGTGAGCGAGGGATGAGCCTGTGGGTCAAAGTTTGCGGCCTCACGACTCCAGCGGCAGTCACGGCTGCTGTTAGCGCTGGTGTCGATGCAGTCGGCTTCGTCTTCGCCGAGTCGAAGCGCAGAGTGACTCCGCAGCGTGCGGCCGAGTTGTCGCGCGACGTGCCGAAACATATCGCTCGCGTCGCGGTGATGTTGCATCCATCGCAGCGTGAGCTGGACGATGTCTGGTCTCACTTCCGACCGGATGTGTTGCAAACGGATATCGAGGATCTGACTTCGCTGCGGATCCCGAGCGGCTTGCAGGTAACGCCGGTGATACGGGCCGGCCGCAACCTGCCACAAGTGTTGCCGGCCCGAATGTTGTTCGAAGGCCCCGTCAGCGGCACGGGTGCGACCACGGACTGGTCGGCAGCGGCGCGACTCGCACCGCATACGCAGCTGATATTGGCTGGCGGGCTGAAGCCGACCAACGTGGCCGCGGCGATCGAAGCCGCGCGACCTTTCGGCGTCGATGTCAGCAGCGGTGTCGAAGCCGAGCCGGGAGTGAAAGATCCCGCCAGAATTTATGAGTTCGTCCGCAACGCTCGCGGTGCGGGCAACGGAGCAGTGACATGAAACAAGCCTTGAGCCCCAGCGAACAGCAAGCCCTGCTCGCGAACATTCATCAGGATGCCTATCCCGACGAGCGCGGTCGCTTCGGTCCATTCGGTGGCCGCTATGTGCCGGAAACGCTCGTGCCCGCGCTCGACCGGCTGCAGGCTGGCGTCGACCGCTATTTGCGCGATCCGGAATTCCAGCGCGAAGTCCAGGACGAGCTGTACAACTGGGTCGGACGCGCGACGCCACTGACATTGGCTCGCACGCTGTCGAAGAAGTGGGGCGCGGAAATCTGGCTCAAGCGCGAAGACCTGACGCACACGGGCGCGCACAAGATCAACAACTCGATCGGCCAGGTGCTGCTCGCGAAAAAGCTCGGCGCGAAACGCGTGATCGCGGAGACCGGCGCCGGTCAGCATGGCGTTGCTTCAGCGGCGGCATGCGCGCGTCTCGGCATGCCGTGCACTGTATATATGGGTTCGATCGAGATGGAGCGGCAGGCGCCGAACGTCGGCCGCATGAAGTTGCTCGGTGCGACTGTGGTGCCGGTGACGAGCGGCGACAAAACATTGCGCGCGGCGGTCGACGAAGCATTGCGTGACTGGGTGTCCGACCCGAACGGCACGTACTACTGCCTGGGTTCGGCGATTGGCCCACATCCGTATCCATACATCGTGCGCGAGCTGCAGTCCGTCATCGGGCGTGAAGCGCGTGTGCAGATCCTGGAGCGCACCGGCAAGTTGCCGGACTTGGTGGTAGCGTGCGTCGGCGGCGGTTCGAATGCCATCGGAATGTTTTATCCGTTCGTGAAGGACCGCGACGTGCAGATGCTCGGCATCGAAGCGGGCGGCATCGGCAACGGCCTGGGACAGAACGCCGCATCGCTGGCATACGGTTCTCCCGGAGTGCTGCAAGGCTGCTTCTCGATGCTGTTGCAGGATGAGAATGGCCAGATCCAGGAAACTCACTCGGTGTCCGCGGGCCTGGATTATCCCGGCGTCGGGCCGGAGCACGCGCTGCTTCAGAGCGTCGGCCGTATCAAATATGAAGCGGTCAACGATGACGACGCGCTCGCTGCACTCGCCGAGTGCTGTGCGGCCGAAGGTATTCTGCCTGCCATCGAGTCGGCTCACGCGCTCTCGGGCGCAAAGCGCTACGCACTCACGAATCCTGGCAAGCGCATTTTGATTGCGCTCTCGGGTCGCGGCGACAAAGACATGCCGACGTTGCAACGAACGATTCTGAAGGGGCAGATCTGATGGCCGCACGCGATTCCATCGAGAGCGCGATTCGCGCGGCCAAGGCGAACGGCAAACCGGCGGTCGTCGCCTACATCACCGCGGGTTTTCCGACGAAGGAATCGTTTCGCGAGCTGCTCGCACAAGTCGGCGCGGCGGCGGACGTCATCGAGATCGGCGTGCCCTTCACCGATCCGATGGCCGATGGCACGACGATCCAGCGCTCGAGCCGTGCGGCGCTCGAGCAAGGCGTGTCGCTGCCGTGGATTCTCGAGCAGCTGACGGGTTCCGCTTCGAAGCCGCGCGCGCCGCTGCTCTTGATGAGCTATTTGAATCCACTGCTCGCGTTTGGTCTGGACAAGTTGCCGCGCGCGGCGGCCGAAGCGGGTATCGCCGGCTTCATCATTCCGGAT
>JBEVKA010000299.1:0-9236 GCA_040509855.1 Steroidobacter sp. | reverse complement strand
TGCGATGCCCGCCTCGGCGACCTTGTGCATGTCCTCGGTGCGAATCTGCACTTCGAGCGGCATGCCGTTCGGACCGAACAGCGTCGTGTGCAGCGACTGATAGCCGTTCACGCGTGGAATCGCGATGTAGTCTTTGAAGCGCCCAGGCATCGGTCGATACAAGCCGTGCACGAGGCCGAGCGTGCGGTAACACGTGTCGATCGATTCGACGACCAGGCGAAAGCCAAACATGTCGACGATGGATGACAGCGGCATGCGCTTGCGGCGCATCTTCTGGTAGACGCTGTAGAGATGTTTCTCGCGGCCCTCGACCCGCCCTTTCACGCCTGCTTTGTCGAGCGCGTTGCGCAGGTTGTCCGTGATCTTGCCGACGAACTGCTTCTGATTGCCGCGCGCTTTTTTCAGCGCCTTCTCGATGACTTTATAACGGCCGGGATACAGCGCCTTGAAACCCAGCTCTTCGAGCTCGGACTTCACGGTGTGAATGCCGAGGCGATTGGCGATCGGTGCGTAGATCTCCAGCGTCTCGCGCGCGACAGTGCGGCGTTTCGCGGGCGGCACGGAGCCGAGCGTGCGCATGTTGTGCGTGCGGTCGGCGAGCTTGACCATGATGACGCGAATGTCTCGCACCATCGCGAGCAGCATCTTGCGGAAGCTTTCCGCCTGCGCCTCGGCGCGGCTACGGAACTGAATGTGGTCGAGCTTCGATACGCCGTCGACCAGCTCCGCGACGTCGGCGCCGAAGCGCTCGGCGATCTCGTCCTTTGCCGTCGGCGTGTCTTCGATCACGTCGTGCAGGATCGCGGCGACGATGGTCGGCGCGTCCAGGTGCAGGTCCGCGAGGATGTGAGCGACGGCGACGGGGTGCGCGATGTACGGCTCGCCGCTCAGGCGCTTCTGGCCCTCGTGGGTCTCGGCGCCAAATTCATAAGCATCGCGGACCCGGTCGACCTGCGCCGGCGGCAGGTAGGTCTCCAGCTTGTTCAACAGCTGGTTGACCCCGATGGAGCGTCTTCCGGTGGGGAGCAGGTTCAGGATGGAAGACGCGTAATCCATACGGTGAAGGTGGGGACTTCAGGGCGCGCCGTCAATCTCCCAGGCCGAGATGTGGGGCGCGCAGCTCGCCGGACATGCCGGCCATGTTGTCGGGCTCGGGCATGATTTCCGGCTGCGGCCGTTCAGCTTCCTCGAGAATCTCCGGGCCGATGTGGCCGGCGGCGATTTCCCGAAGCGCGACCACGGTCGGCTTGTCGTTCTCCCATTCCACCGTCGCTTCCGCGCCATTGGCCAGCTTGCGGGCGCGTTTGGCGGCCACCAGCACCAGCTGGAACAGGTTCGGGATGTTGTTGAGCGAGTCTTCAACGGTGATACGGGCCATTAGCAACCTCGGCGGAGCGCAAAGCAGGGGATGCGGCAATATACACGAAGCGGTTGGCGGTTAGCGGTTGGCGGTTGGCGGTTGGTTAAAGAGGCTCTTGCTAACCGCCAACCGCTAACCGCCAACCACTTTCTTCCGGTACCATACCGCGCCCCGCCGGCCGGGGTACCTTCCATAATTCAGGCAATAGTGCGCCGGCAGAGAAGCGGAGAGTGTGGGCTAGGACGTTGAGAGTGCGACCGACGCTGGCGGTGTTCGGTCTGGGCTTGCTGGCGGCGATGTCGATGTCCACGGCCAGCGCGGCCGACGCCGCAAAAGGTAAGGTTCTGGCCTACACGTGCCACGGCTGCCATGGCGTGCCGGAATATAAGAACGCTTATCCCGTTTATCGCGTCCCGCGGCTGGGCGGCCAGAACGAGGCTTACCTGGTGAGCGCGCTGACTGCGTACGCGAACGGCGATCGCCCGCATCCGACCATGCATGCGCAGGCGGTCACGCTGAACGCCGAAGATCGTGCCGACGTCGCAGCGTTCTTGAGCGCCGAGGGCGGACTGCCGAGCAAGGAAGTGGTCGGCACGCCGCCGCCGGCGACGCAGACCTGCGTCGCGTGCCACGGCGCCGACGGCGCTAAGACGGTCGCTCCCGACTATCCGAAGCTCGCCGGTCAGCCGGCCGACTACATCGTGCACGCGCTCAAGGACTACAAGAGCGGCAAGCGCAAGAACCCGATCATGGCCGGCATCATCAGCGGCGTGGACGAAAAGGATTTCGAGGCGATCGCGGAGTACTTCTCTCGCCAGCAGGCGCTGTGCACGACCGATCAGGTCCGCAAGCACGGCAAATGCCAGGCCGAGTGATCGAGCTCGTTCCGCACTGAAAGCCAGCGCGAGAGCCACGAGCATGGAGAGCTTTCGCGCGTTTCGTATTCATCAGGAAAGCGGCAAGGTCGTCTCGCGCTTGGAGACGATTGGATTGGACGCGCTCTCGCCCGGTGATGTCGTCGTCCGGGTCCGCTACTCCACCATCAACTACAAAGACGCGCTGGCCGCGACCGGCGCCGGCAAGATCCTGCGTCGTTATCCGCTGGTCGGCGGCATCGATCTCGCCGGCGAAGTGGTGACTTCCAGCGATCCGGCATTCACGCCTGGACAGAAAGTGCTGGTGACCGGCAGCGGCTTGTCCGAAACGCACGATGGCGGTTACGCCGAATACGCGCGCCTGCAGGCCGATCAACTGGTGCCGATTCCCGCCGGACTCGATGAATTCCAGGCGATGGCGATTGGCACTGCCGGCTACACCGCGGCGCTGGCGATTCACCGCATGGAGCAGAACGGACAGCGGCCCGAAGCGGGCGAGATCGTCGTGACCGGTGCGACCGGCGGCGTCGGCAGCATTGCCATCGATATGCTGGCCAGCCGTGGTTACAAAGTCGTCGCCGTGACCGGCAAGTCATCATCGATTGAATATTTGCAGAAGCTGGGTGCGAGTCGCGTGCTGCTTCGTGAGCAAATCAACTTCGGTTCGCGTCCGATGGAAGAAGCGCAATTCGCTGGCGCCATCGACAACGTCGGCGGCGAGATGCTCACGTGGCTGACGCGCACCATGAGCTTCTGGGGAAATATCGCCAGCATCGGGCTCGCCGGCAGCGCCGAACTGAAAACTACGGTGATGCCGTTTATTCTGCGTGGTGTGAGCCTGCTCGGCATCAATTCTGTTTACACGTCACGCACGCTGCGTTTACAGCTGTGGGAACGGATCGCGAGCGATCTCAAGCCGCGTCATCTCGATAGCATCGTGACCCGTACGATCGATTTCGATCAGTTGCCGGGCGCGTTCGACGGCTATCTCAAATCGAGCGTCGTCGGCCGCACGGTCGTGCGCGTCGCCGGCGTCTGAGCGGGACCGTTCATGCCGGATTCGACGCTCATTGCTGGCGCGGCCCAACTCGGTATCGAGCTGAGCGAACGGCAGGCTGGTCAACTGATTCGTTTGCTCGACCAGCTGGACGACTGGAATCAGCGCATGAATCTGACGGCGATCCGCGAGCGGAGCGCGCAGATCACCAAACACTTGCTGGACAGCCTGTCGATCCAACCATTCCTGCAGGGCGAGCGGGTTCTCGACGTGGGCACCGGCGCCGGTTTCCCGGGACTGCCGCTGGCCATCGTGAATCCGGAGCGCAGTTTCACGCTGCTGGATTCGACCGCGAAGAAACTGAAGTTCGTGGATCATATCGCTGCGTCGCTGGAGTTGCCCAATGTGCAAACGGTGCATACTCGGGCCGAAAATTTCCGTCCGTCGCAGCGATTCGATATCGTGGTGTCGCGCGCCGTCGGGCCCATAGAGCAATTCGTCAAATGGGCCGGTCATTTATGTGTCGGCGGCGGACGACTGCTGGCGATGAAGGGGCGCGACCCGGCGGCGGAACTGGCCGAGCTGCCGAGCGGCTGGAAAGTGGCGGCGATCCATCGACTTAACGTGCCCGCTCTGGACGAAGAGCGGCATCTTGTGGAAATCTGCCGCAGCCACGACCGCCTGTAGCCATCCGCGACGTCGCCCCAGATTTTACGATTGCGGATTTTCAGCACTGTTCGATTGCATGAATCATTAACGAACCCGACTCTCCATTCAGCGCACATGCATCGCATTCTCGCCATCACCAACCAGAAAGGCGGCGTCGGCAAGACCACGACGAGCGTCAATCTGGCCGCATCGCTGGCGGCGACCAAACGGCGCGTGTTGTTGGTCGACATCGATCCGCAGGGCAACGCCACCATGGGTTGTGGCATCGACAAGCGCACCGTGGAACGGTCAACGGTCGACGTGCTGCTCGGTGATGCCGACGCGGCGTCGGTGTTGCGCTCGGTCGACTACTCCGATTTCAAAGTGATGCCGGCGAACCAGGACCTGGTCGCGGCCGACGTGGAGATGATGGGCAAGGCTGGCTGCGAATCACGGCTGCGCGACGCGCTTCAACCGCTGCTGCCGGACTTCGACATCGTGCTGATCGACTGTCCGCCGGCGCTGAATATGCTGACGGTGAATGCATTGGTCGCCGCCGAAGGCGTGCTGATCCCGATGCAATGTGAGTATTACGCGCTCGAGGGGTTGACGGCGTTGGTTAACACGATCGAACAGATCAAGGCGGGCCCGAATCCCAAGCTGGAGATCGGCGGCATCCTGCGCACCATGTTCGATCCACGTAACAACCTGGCCAATGAGGTTTCCTCGCAGCTCATCGAGCATTTCCAGGAAAAAGTGTTTCGCACCATCATTCCCCGCAATGTGCGGCTGGCGGAGGCGCCGAGCTTCGGCAAGCCAGCCCTGCACTACGACAAGGAATCACGCGGGGCCCTGGCCTACCTCGCATTGGCGGGCGAAATGATTCGTCGGGACGAGTATCCATTCACCGTGGAAGAACCGCCGCCCGCCGCCGATGCGGTCGCATCGTAAGTGACTCCAAGAAATGACCACCATGGCGACTAAACGACCAAGTCTTAGCCGTGGGCTGGGCGCCCTGCTCGGCCAACCTGCCGCGCCTACTTCGCCAGCCACCGCCGCGGTCGTCACAGCACTGCGCCCGATGGACGAGGAGTTGCAGAAGCTGCCGGTTGATTTGTTACAGCGGGGCAAATATCAGCCGCGCATCGACCTGCGTCAGGAAACGTTGCAGGAACTGGCGGACTCGATCAAGGCGCAGGGTGTCGTGCAGCCCATCATCGTGCGGCCGATCAATTCGCCCGCAGGTGAGAACGGCGCGACCCAAAATAATAGTGGGGCGGAGCAGCGCTACGAAATCATCGCCGGCGAACGTCGCTGGCGCGCCGCGCAGATCGCCGGCTTGCACGAGATTCCCGCCGTCATTCGTCGCGTGCCCGATGAAGCCGCGATCGCGATGGCGCTGATCGAGAACATTCAGCGCGAAAATCTCAATCCGCTCGAAGAAGCCCGCGCCTTGCAGCGGTTGATTTCCGAGTTCGAAATGACTCACGCCACCGCGGCCGAAGCGGTTGGTCGCTCGCGCGCGGCCGTATCGAACCTGTTGCGTTTGCTGGATCTGGGCGAAGAAGTGAAGAGCCTGGTCGAGCATCGCGAGCTGGAGATGGGACACGCGCGCGCCTTGCTGGGCATCGAGAACAAGCGTCAGCAAGCCGAACTTGCGACGCAGGTCGCGCAGCAGAAACTTTCGGTGCGAGACACCGAAGCGTTGGTGAAACGAGCTGCCTCGCAGCCCACCGGCGGCGCGGCCGAGTCCAGCTCGCGCCCGGATCCGAACATTCGCAAGCTCGAAGCCGAGCTGAGCGAAAAGCTCGGCGCCAAGGTCCAGGTGCAGCACTCCGGTTCGGGCAAGGGCAAGCTGGTCATCAGCTATCACACGCTGGACGAGCTCGACGGCATTCTCGAACATATCCATTGAGTGTGATGCGCGCAGTCGCATTACCTCGATCGACCAGATTGACCAGGAAGGTTCAATGCACAGGCTAGGATTGGCCATGGATCAGCGTTTGCGGGAGGGCCGCTGCCGATGCGGCAGGCGTCATTGCTGACCGGCGTGGCGCCGCGCACTGCATTCATCTCAAGTCTGTGTGCGTTGCTGATCTCGTCCGTCGTATTGGTTTGCGACAGTGCGCAGGCCGAACTCGTCATCGACGGCAATCTCGACGAAGCGGAATGGCAGTCGGCGATCGGTTGTAACGACTGGCGGCGCACGTTGCCGTTCGCGCGCGATCAGCCCCGTTATGGCAACGAGCTGCGCATTCTCTCCACCGAAGCTGGATTAGCCGCCGCGTTCGTCATCGATCAGCCGCCGGCGGAGCGGCGTATCAAGCCTCGCACGCCGCGCGATTCGGAACGTCTGCTCGGCGACGTCGTTTCGTTGATGGTCGATTTCGATGCCACCGCGCAGGTGGGCTATGAGTTCACCGTAGGCCTGGGTGGTGGCATCCGCGACGGCCTCATCACCAATCAAAACAAATTCGATCGCGACTGGGACGGCGCCTGGCAGCACGCCGTGCGCGAAACGGATCAGCAATGGTTCGTGGAGATATTCATTCCCTGGTCGAGCATCAGCATGCGCCAGTCGGGCGCGGAGACACGCACCATCGGCGTTTATGGCACGCGATATTTGTATGAGCGCGGCGAGCGTTACGCGTGCCCGGGAATCACCAGCGAAGCAGCGGTGTTTCTTTCCGACTTCAAACGTTTCGAGATCTCGCAGCACGCGTCGGTGGCCAGCCTCGATATCGTTCCCTACGGCACGGCCATCGCCGATTTTCTCGACGAAAGCACGCAATTCAAAGTCGGCGCCGATATCAACTGGAAGGCGTCGCCCAATCTGTGGCTGGCAGCGACGCTGAATCCCGATTTCGGCCAGGTGGAGAGCGACGAACTGGTGGTGGATTTTTCCGCCATCGAAACCGTGTTCACCGACAAGCGACCGTTCTTCACCGAGAACCAGGGCATCTTTGATCTGCGCACGCCGGCCAATGGTCACCTGGTCTACACGCGGCGCATCGGCGCCGCCTCCGATGATGGCAGCTCCGCTTCCAATGATATCGACGCCGCGTTGAAACTGACGGGCACCGCCGGCTCATTCAACTACGGCGGTTTCGTCGTGCAGGAAGACGACTACGACAACGGCCCGGGCCGCCGCTTCGCCGCCGCTCGCGCGGCACTACCCCTAAAGCATGCGCGCTTTGGTTTTCTCGGCACGTGGACCGATCGGCCGTATCTGGATCGTGATGCATTCGTCAACGCATTCGACTACGAGCTGTCGCCCAACGAAAACATGCGCTTCAGCGGCCAGGTGATTCGTTCCGACATTGGCACCGCCGGCTTCAGCTTGACCAGCGCGGCCCTGCGTCCCGGCGTCGAGCCTGCGCGGCGTGAGATCGACACGCATGGTTATGAATCGTGGCTGCAGGCCGATTTCAATCGCAACTCGCCGCTCATGCATACCATGAAGCTGCTGTACATCGACGATACGTTCGACATGAACGATCTCGGTTACATGGAACGCAACGCGCTGAAGCAGGTGGAGTGGGAAACCAATCACCGCACGGCAAGCGGCACCGGCCGTGTGATTGGCGAGACGCGGCGGTTTTATAGCTTCTATCGCGAGAACACCGATGGTCAGCGTCTGCAATCGCGACTGCTGGTGTCGCGCGACGTGCAATACGCGAGCGCGTGGCGCGCATTCCAGGAAGTTCGCTATGTAACCAGCGGCGTGGACGATCTGCTCTCTCGCGGCAACGGTCCGGTGCGACTCGACGATCGTCCCGCTGCCTACATGGATATCAGCACGCCGCGCTTCGGTGACTGGCAGTTCACCGTCGGCAGTTACGTGTTCCAGCAAGGCGTCGACGGCTATTCGGGCTGGCTGCAATTCCTCGCCGCCTGGTACCCCACGGAAAAACTGACGCTGCGTCTCGACCTGCTGCCGCAGTATTCATCCGACTGGTTGCTGTGGCAGAACGACACGCTCTTCGGCTCGTTCCGCGCCGAGCGCCTGGATTTCGATTTCCGCCTCGACTGGATCCCAGCGCCGCGCCACGAACTGCGCGTCAAATGGCAATGGATCGGCATCGATGCGGAACTGCGTCGCGCGTATCGAACCGATCCGGCCGGGAATCTGTTACCTGTGAACGAGCCGATCGCGCCGTTCACCGTGAACAATCTGGGTTTGCAAATACGATATCGCTATGAGCTCGGCCCGATGTCAGAACTATTTCTGGTGTATGCGCGCGGCGGCTACAATTTCATCGACGATGACGAGCGCGGTGTGCGAGAGTTGTTCCGCGACATGACGGATGTGCGCGACGCGGATCAGTTCCTCATCAAGTTTCGATACAAGCTTTGATCCGTTGCGCACGCGCCGACGCAAGCTTACAAACGCGGGGTAGAGTCTCCCGCATTCCCCGGTCAGTAGTGCGTACCGACCGTGATCTTCCTTGTAGCACCGCAAAACGCTGCGTATAATGCGCCGCCGTTTCTGGCCGGGCGATAATTTCGGCCGGAATCCTCCGGAATAGCTAAATTGTTGGGCCCAATGCCGCACGTGGCCGATCACCGGCGTAGCGAAGTGGCATTTTTGTTGCCCGATCCAAGTCGCCACTGCCGGCATTGTCGTGAGGACTCGCGGGCGTGACAGAGACTGCGCGCCGCGGGAAGCGCCTGGCACTGAAATTCGCCGCGATACAGCTGGCAAGCACTAGCGTTGCCGCGCTCGTATTTCTGGCTCTGAGTGGCGCGAACGCGGCCCGCTCGGTGGTTGTGGGTGGATTGATCGTCGCGTTGGGGACTCTCGTGTTCGCATGGCGTTTGTTCGCCAGCAGCTGGCCAGCAGCCAGCGCCGCGCGAGGGTTTTACGCGGGCGAGTTGTTGAAGTGGGTGTGGGTGCTGGGCGCGTTTGCGCTGGCGTTGACTCGCGGTGGCATGGAGCCGCTGCCCCTGCTGATCGGCCTGCTGGCCGGCCAGTGCGGGTTTTGGGTCGCAATGGGAATCTTCAAATAGGTGGCACAGGTGAGGTGGGGTTGATGGCAGAGCATGGTGGTCCGGCGACCATGACCGATTACATCAAGCACCATCTCCATCATTTGGAGAAGCCCGTCGGCGAAGGCGGGTTCTGGGTGCTGCACATCGACAGCATCTTTTTCAAACTGCTGGGCGCGGTGCTATTCCTGTTGCTGTTCCTCAAGGTGGCGCGTCGCGCCACGCCAGGCGTGCCGGGCAAGTTCCAGTGCTTCATCGAAATGATCGTCGAGTTCGTCGACACCTCGGTGAAGGAAACCTTCCATGGCAAGAGCAAGCTGATCGCGCCGCTGGCGATCACGATCTTCTGCCTGGTGTTCCTGATGAA
>JBEVKA010000298.1:0-11918 GCA_040509855.1 Steroidobacter sp. | reverse complement strand
CTCAGCCTGGACATTCAGCCGCTGCTGGTGAAGAGCGCCGATCGCGTGCTGCTGTTCGACACTGGCGCCGGTGCAAACTTCGGTGGCGCTGGCGGCCAACTGCTCCAATCTCTTGCTGCCGCGGGCGTCGACGCCGGTGGCGTCACCGATATCTTCATTTCACACGCACATGGCGATCACATCGGCGGCCTGCTGAATGCCGAAGGCAAGCTGACATTCCCGAACGCGACCGTTCATCTCGGCGCCGCGGACTGGACGTTCTTGCAAGGGTTGACGCCCGAGACGGGGCCGAATTACGGCGTCCCGCAGCCAGCGGCTTTGGTGGCCGGCCTATCGCCGAAGATCGATGCATTCGCGCCTGGCGCGGAGTTGATTCCTGGCGTCGTCAAAGCTGTCGAGATCCGCGGCCACACGCCCGGTCATTCGGGTTATTTGATCGGCTCGGGCGCGAACTCGGTGCTCTACATCGGCGACACCATGCATCACTACGTGATCTCGGTGCAAAAGCCGGACTGGAAGGTGGCGTTCGACGGCGATGCTCCCACCGCCCAGAAGAGCCGCAACGAAGTGCTGGCACAAAGCGTCGCCAACGGTCAGCGTATCTACGCCGTGCACTTCCCCTACCCTGGCGTCGGCAAGTTCGAACGTAACGATCAGGGTTACGTCTGGAAAGCGGAGTAACGCATCGATCGACGACTCGCCAGCAATGGCGAGTCGTCTCGACGTTACGGGCGCTTGAACGCGCGCGCGAACGCGTCCGCCATCGCGCCAGCACCGACTGACTCCGGCTCGCGGCGAGCCTGTTTCTGCGGAGGCCGCGAGTCGCGATCACGCCGCATGTCACCGCTCGCGTTGTCACGCACGCGCTGAGCGGACTCATCGAGCCGCATGGTCAACGCGATACGTTTGCGCTGCTGATCGACCTCGAGCACTTTGACCTTCACCACGTCGCCCGCCTTCACCACTTCGCGCGGGTCCTTCACGAACTTGGTGGACATCATGGAGATGTGCACCAGGCCGTCCTGGTGAACGCCGATATCGACGAACGCGCCGAAGTTGGTGACGTTGGTGACTACGCCTTCCAGGATCATGCCCTGCTGCAGATCCTTGAGCTCTTCCACGCCGTCCTTGAACGTCGCGGTCTTGAATTCCGGGCGCGGATCGCGGCCGGGCTTCTCCAGCTCCTTGAGAATGTCCTTGACCGTCGGCAAGCCGAATTTGTCGTCGGTGTATTTCACCGGATCGATCTTTTTCAGCGACGAGCCGTCGCCGATGACTTCGCGCACCGGCTTTTTCAGGTCGGCGATGATGCGTTCGACCACCGGATACGCTTCCGGGTGCACCGCCGACGAGTCGAGCGGATTGTCGCCATTCATCACGCGCAAGAAGCCCGCTGCCTGCTCGTACGTCTTGTCACCCAGACGCGGCACCTTCCTCAAGCCCGCGCGATTCGCGAACGCGCCGTGCTCATCGCGATAGCGCACGATGTTCTCTGCCAGCGTCGACGACAAACCGGAGATACGCGCCAGCAGTGCAGCCGACGCAGTATTCACATCGACACCGACCGCGTTCACGCAATCCTCGACGACTGCATCGAGACTCTTGGCGAGCCTGGTCTGGCTCACGTCGTGCTGATACTGGCCGACGCCGATCGACTTCGGATCGATCTTCACCAACTCCGCCAGCGGATCCTGCAAGCGACGCGCGATCGAAACCGCGCCACGCAAACTGACATCCAGATCGGGGAATTCCTTGGCCGCCAGCGCCGACGCGGAGTACACCGACGCACCCGCCTCCGACACCACGATCTTGGTCAGCTTCAACTCCGGATGCAGCTTGATGACTTCACCGGCGAGCTTGTCGGTCTCGCGCGAGGCGGTGCCGTTGCCGATGCTGATGAGATCGACATTGTGTTTCTGCGCCAGCAGCGCGAGATGGGCGATCGTGCGATCCCATTCGTTACGCGGCACGTGCGGATACACGGTGGCGGTATCGAGCAGCTTGCCGGTGCGATCGACGATCGCAACTTTCACGCCGGTGCGCAGGCCCGGATCCAATCCCATGGTGGCGCGCGGACCCGCCGGTGCGGCCAGCAACAAGTCATGCAGGTTATGAGCGAAGACGCGAATCGCCTCTTCTTCCGAACGCTCGCGCAATGCCGTCAACAATTCGGCTTCGAGCTGCCATGCGAGTTTGACTTGCCACGTCCAACGCACCGTCTGTAACAACCATGCATCGGCAGGTTGCTTGCGATCCGCGATGTTGAAACGCGCGGCGATCTTCAACTCGCACGCATTGAACGGCGCCTGACCGGTGGCCGGCGGTGGCTGCATGTCTTCGGGCAGCTTGAGCGTGACCTTCAGCAACTCTTCCTTGCGGCCACGGAACAGAGCCAGCGCGCGGTGCGAGGGAATGGTCTTGAGGGTTTCGTTATAGGCGAAATAGTCGCGGAACGTGGCGGCCGCTTCTTCCTTGCCTTCGGCGACGGTCGAGATGGCAACACCGTTGTCCTGCAAGTGTGCGCGCACGTTGGCGAGCAGCTCGGCGTCTTCGGCGAATTGTTCGATCAGGATGGTGCGCGCACCGTCGAGCGCCGCCTTGGTATCCGGCACGCCCGGATTGTTGTCGCCTTCCTTGTTGGTGAATGCCGCCTTCAAATACTTCGCGGCTTCCACTTCCGGATTCAGCGAATGATCGGCAAGCAGTGCTTCGGCGAGTACATCGAGCCCCGCTTCGCGCGCGATCTGCGCCTTGGTGCGTCGCTTCGGCTTGTAGGGCAAATACAAGTCTTCCAGTCGCTGCTTGGTGTCGGCCGATTCGATGGCCTTGCGCAGCTCGGGTGTCAGTTTTTTCTGTTCCTCGACACTGGCGAGAATGGCCGTGCGACGCTCCTCCAGCTCGCGCAGATAAGCGAGGCGCTCTTCCAGCGTGCGCAACTGTGTGTCGTCGAGCCCGTCCGTCGCTTCTTTACGATAACGCGCGATGAACGGCACCGTGGCGCCTTCGTCCAGCAGCGCCACCGCGGCGGCGACCTGGTGAGGCTTGCACGACAATTCGACGGCAATGCGGGATTCAATCGGCGGGAGCATGCGTGGTCGGTTCCCTATTCACAACGGGGCGAATCGAAGGCGCGCACTATGAAGAAGCCACCCCGCCCCGACAAGGCTTGAGATTCACCGGCGACTCGTTTAGGCCCGAGGCATTCAGGAGTGACCAGCGGGTGAAACGAGCGCGAGCCAATGGTCACCTGAACGGCTTCGCAGATGCGCGCGGATGGGCCAGGTAAAGTTCTGTCATCGCCCGGCGACAGCTACACTGCCGGGGCATCATCGCAACGCCAGCAACAAGATTCGGCCTCACTTCAAAGCAGGGGGATTTCACAGTGCGAACACAATTCGTGACGACTACTTTCGGCGTGCGCGCGTGGTGCCTCACCGCCGCGGCCGTGATGCTGAGCGTGGCGGCGCAGGCACGCGACCTCTCGTTGCCGGAGTCGAAGCCCGAATCGCTCGGCTTTTCCTCGGAGCGCCTGAAGCGGCTCGAAGCCGGCTTGAAGGCGCCGGTCGACAGCAAACAACTGGCGGGCATCACCACCGTCGTCGCGCGTCGGGGTCAAATCGTGCAGGAGATGACCTATGGCAAGGCGGATATCGCCGCCAACAAGCCGATGCAGATGGACACCATCCTGCGCATCTACTCCATGACCAAGCCGGTCACGGGTGCCGCCATGATGATGTTGTATGAGGAAGGCAAGTGGAAACCTTCCGATCCGATCTCGCGCCACATCCCCGAATTCAAGGACCTGAAGGTGTACGGCGCCGACGGCCAGCTGGAAGCGTCGAAACATGCGCCGACCATGGGCGAGCTGATGTCGCACACCGCCGGCTTCACTTACGGTTTCTTCGGCAACTCAGCCGTCGACAAGCTCTATCAGCAAGCGAACCCGCTCGCGGCCGAGTCGCTGCAGGAGTTCGTCGAGCGCATGGCGAAGCTGCCGCTGGTGTATCAGCCGGGCGAAGGCTGGGCCTACAGCGTCGGCGTCGACATCCAGGGCTACCTGGTCGAGAAGCTGTCGGGCAAGCCGTTTCCGGACTTCCTGCGCGAGCGCCTCTTCGAGCCGCTGGGCATGAAGGACACCGCGTTCTACGTGCCCAAGGAAAAGATGGCGCGGCTCGGGTCGATCTATAACTGGAGCGCCGAAGGCCTGACGGCGATGCCTCACGACCCCGGCGTGAATGCTCCGCCGAAACTGCACTCGGGCGGCGGCGGCTTGTATTCGACCACCGCGGATTATCTGCGCTTCGTGCAGATGCTGGCGAACAAAGGCTCGCTCGATGGCAAGCGGCTGCTCGCGCCGAGCACGGTCGAGCTGATGACCTCGAACCAGGTGCCCGATGCGGTCAAGGAACAAAGAAAGTTTGGCATCGGCGCGTCCTTCCGGGCGCAGCCGGGTTTCGGTTTCGGCTTCGACGTCGCGATCCTGGAAGAGCCCTCGCGCCTCGGCAGCAGCGCCGGCGCAGGCACTTATTTCTGGGACGGTCTCGCCGGCACGTGGTTCTGGATCGATCCCACCAACGATGTGGTGTTCCTGGCGATGATCCAGATCCGCGGCGGCCCGGCGGGCGTGCCGAACCTGGAGGATCTGTCGCGGCAGCTCACCTTCCAGGCGCTGGTGGAGCCGGCAAAGTAACGAGTCCGACGGCGGGAACGCGAGCGAACGCGTTCCCGCCCTTTCATCATCATCCCGCGGGATTCCCTTTTGCTCGCCTTCGGCCTCGCACCGGTCAGAACTTCTGGCCGAACTTCACGCCGAACATGCGCGGCTGATTGGTCACGATGTACGGCTTGGAGCACATCTCTTCCCGGCATTGCGCGAATTTCGCGATGTCCGCGCGCTTGTCGAAGGCATTGTTCAAGAATAGCTGCACCGTGAACTTGCCATCGCCGAAGCCGGCGGACAGATCGGCGATGCCATACGCATCGTTCTTGCCCAGCACTCCTTCGTCATAGGGAAGCAGCGCCGAACGCGTCGCGCCCTGGTACACGAAGGCGGCTTGCAGGAAGGCGTCGTACGAGCCGAGGTCGAAGCGATAGCGCCCGGTCAGGTTCGCCTTGTACTTCGGCACCACCGGCAATTCCGTGCCGTCCGCCGCGCCACGGAACAAGGTGTCCTCCTGAGTGCGCGGATCGGTCGCGAAACAATCGCCGAACGGCCGCGGCTGACCCGCCGTATCCACCAGCTCGCAGAAATTTCCCGTGAGCGCGGCGTCGAGCAGCGACAGGCCGCCGGAGACCAGCAACCGTTCGGTCGCCGCCCACTCGACGTCGGTCTCCAGGCCCTTGATGCGCGCGCCGCCGGCATTGGTGAGATTGGTCAGGCCGTTCTCGCCAGTGAACGAGAACTGGAAGTCGTCCCAATCCAGCAGGAACACCGCGCCGTTGAAGCGCACGCGATTGTCCAGCCAGCTGGTCTTCCAGCCGACCTCGTAATTTTTCAAATAGTCGGCGTCATAGGGCGGAAACGTGCCGCGACGATTCACGCCGCCGGGCCGGAAGCCCTCGGAGAACGTCACGTAGATCAACCGCGCGTCGTCGAACCGGTACGTCACATTGAGCTTCGGCGACACGCCATCCTCGTCGACGGATTTATCCAGGTTCTTGCACGGCGCGGTGCCCACCGACGTGTAAGGAGACCAGCCGGAGCGATCGAGGATTTCGTCACCAGCGAATACGCTACACAACGCCTCGCCGCTTCTGCCGTTGTCGCTATATCCCTCGGCGAAGCCGAAGAAGCCCGCCAGCGAATTCTCGGCTTTGAACCAGCGCGCGCCGCCGGTCACGGTCAGCTTGGTAGTGATATCGAAGCTGAGCTCGCCGAACACGGCGTAGTCGCGATCGGTGCGCTTCTGCTCGGTGAGCCACACCGTGTCCCTCCAGCCGGTGACTTCATATTCCGCCGGCAGATCGTCGATCAGATAGCGCTGCTCGATGCCGTGCTTTTGCCGCTGGTAGAACAGCCCGCCGACGAAGCGCGTGCGCAGATCCGACGGCGTGGACACTCGCAGCTCGTGACTCTGACGCTTGTAACGATCCTTGCCCTGGATGTATTGCGTGGTCTCGATCTGGTCGCCGTCGTCGTTGTACAGCACGTAGCCATACACGATGTCGTAGAACAGGGAATAGTCCGAATAGTCCTGTTCGGTGTCGACGTCGCGCTTGAGATAGGAGCCGGCGTAGACCACATCGAGATTCGCGATCTTGCCTTCCACCGTGAGCGCGGCCTGCGTCCAACGGTCATCGGCCGTCTCCGGCCGATATCTCGCCACTTTCAAATCGCCGACGCTGGGGTCGTATGAGAACGCGCCGTTCGATTCCTGGTGCTGGCCCATGAGTGTCGGCGTCACCGTCCAGCTGTCGTTCAAATCAATGCGCAACGCGGCGCGTGCGCCGTAGGTGTCGACGTCGTTGTAATTGTCCTTCGCGCGCCCGCCGTTGTTGATGGTGATGCCCGCTGTCGGATACAAACGATCCCGCGCTACGTTGTCGATGTATCCAGCGTCGCGTTTGCTCCAGCCCACCAGACGGATCGCGGAGTTGCCGCCGAGCGGCAGGTTCGCGAAACCTTCGGCGACGTAGCCGGTCTCGCTGTCCACCAGGTTGCCTTCGAGGTCATAGCCGGCCGAGAACTTCCCCAGCTCCGGCTTGTTGGTGATGATGCGCACCGTGCCCGCCTGCGAGCTGGCGCCGTACAGCGTGCCTTGCGGGCCCGCCAGCGCTTCCACGCGTTCGATGTCGTAGATGTGCACGTCGAGCGCGCCCTGGATCGTGGTGATCGGCTGCTCATCGAGATAGATGCCGACGCTCGGCAGCGAACCGGAGTGATTGCCGTTGTCGCCGCTGCTCACGCCACGAAAGAACACACGCGAGAAGCCCGGGCCGAACGAGGTATAGGACAGGCTCGGCAGGAATTTCGCGTAGTCATCGAAGTCCGAGACGTGCAGCTCCTCCAGCTTTTGCGTGCCCAGGGCAGTGATGCTCAACGGCACGTCCTGCAGATTCTCCTGACGCTTTTGCGCGGTCACCACCACTTGTTCGAGCACCGGCGAGCTGTCTTCCGCCGCCATCGCAGGCGGCATCGCGACGGACAAGGCCGCGACAGCAGGCATCCCTCGCAACGCTGCTCGGAGCGCCCTGCGTACGGATATTCGAATATCGATCATCTCCATCTCCCCTGTTGTTGTCAGTGCTGCCCACGGGCGCAGCGGCTGCAAATCGGCAATCTCAACTTTGCGTGGCGTCGAATAGCGGCACCTCCGGATAGAGCTGCAGCACCGGACCCAGCTCCTGTTTGAGCGGGCCCAGCCACGGCTCGTAGTGCTGCCAGTGATCGACGGCCTGGCGATCGATTGGCTGGCGCACCTGCTCGGAGCTCGCCGTGCGCACGGCGCGATCGTTCTGATAAAAACGCAGGCAACGCTCGTCGAACGGCAGGCCACAATAGTCGAGCAACTGGCGCACCTGCCCTTCCGTGTCGTCCACCATGGATTCGTAGATCACCCGATGCACGCGGCCAGGCAGCACCGCGTCGAAGTGCGCCATCAGCTCCACGTAGTCGTGGTAGTAGCGACCGATCTCTTCGAGCCCATAAGTGAAATGCTGGCCGCGAGCAAAATGCTGTTTGAAGCCGGAGAAGCAGCAGCCGAGCGGATGCCGGCGCGCATCGATGATTTTCGCGCGCGGCAGGATCAGTTGAATCAAACCGATGTGCGCGAAGTTGTTCGGCATCTTGTCGATGAAGAACGGCGCGTCGGTCTTGCGTTGGATCCGGGTGTTGGCGAGATATTGTTCGCCAAGCTCGCGCGCCACTTCCGACGTCATGCCGGCCAGGGCTTCGGGATATTTCGAGCTTGCGCCACGCAGCCGGCGGCCACCCAATGCGCGCGCGATGTCGATGATGTCGGGCAACTCCATGGTGCCTTCGACCAGCGGATGACTGGAGAGAATCTGTTCCAGCAGCGTCGAGCCGGAGCGCGGCAGGCCGACGATGAAAATCGGATCCGGTGCGTGACAACCCCAATCCTTACGAGTAGCAAAGAAGTCGGCGCTCAGCAGTTGTTTGGAACGCAGTGTTTGTTGTGAATTCTCATCCGCGTCGTAATGAATCAGCGCGCGCCGCTGCTTGTTGCCCTGTTCGTAGTGTTCGAACGAGCGCGCGTAATCGCCTGCGTCCTCGAATGCTTTGCCCAGCGAGAAGTGAAAGTGGAAACGGTCCTCGTCGCTGAGCGTGCCGCGCTCGAGCTGCCCGCGCATGGTGGCGACATCGGCGTCGGTGAAACGGAATGTTTTGAGGTTGGCCAGGCTCCAATAAGCCTCGCCGAGATTCGGCGCGAGCTCGATCGCGCGTCGATACGTGGCCACGCATTCGCCTTGCTGACCCGCGGTCTTGAGAGCGTGGCCATAGCTCATCCACACCTTGGCGTTGCGCGGATATTCCTTCACCACGCCGGCGTATATTTGCAGCGACTTGTCGTATTCGCCGGCACGACCGAGGATGGCGGCCTGCAAATTGCGATAACCGGGATTGCGCGGATCGCCGGCGAGCAGCTGGTCGACCTGCGCCAGCGATTTCGCCAGCTTGTTCTGGCGATTCAAAACATAGGCATAGTTGTGGCGAGCGCCGAGGAAGCTGGGCGCGAGTTCCAGGCAACGCTCCAGCAAGACTTCGGCCTCGGAATAACGGCCCAGACGAGCGGCCACTTCCGCGAGCATGCGAATCGCGGCGACATCGGTCGGATGTTCCTTCAGATGTTCGCGCAGTAGCGCCTCAGCGACGGCGATTTTGTTGTCGCACAGTGCCGCGCCCGCTTCCAGCAAGCGCGGATCGCGCGTCGAGTAACGAATGTGCTGCGCGTAGGCCTCGTCCGCACCTTGCACATCACCCGCTGCGGTCAAGTGATCGGCGAGTGCTCGCCACGCATCGTGCAGGTCCGGTTTGAGATCGAGCGCGCGCCGGAGCGCCGTCACGGCCTCATCGCCTTTGCGATCGGCGCCTAACGCCAGGCCGAGTTCGTAGTGAGCCGCAGCCCAACGCGGCTGTTGTTCGGTGAGGGCAGTAAGGATTTTTACGGCGTCGGCCGTCTCGCCTGCAGAGCGGCGTGCGACTGCCAGCAGCAGCTGAGCCATGGGGTGACCTGGGACAGCCTTGAGAATTTCCAGCGCTTGCTCCGCGGCCGCTGCGGGGTCCTGCCGGAGCAGGCGTGCAGTGTGCTCCAGGGCTACATCCAGGGTTCCGACGGGGTCTGCTGTCGCGCTCATTCGTCCACTGGCCAGTGATAACGCAGGTCGCTGCGCCGATCATAACGCCGCCCCCGCCTGTCGCGGCAAATGCTTCACGTCGTGGCGTCCCGATTCGCCCGCCGCGTTCAGCTCCCGCGACCCGCTCGCAATACGCATTGGCCGCCCCAAAGCCGTGCGCGCATTGGCTATTCGAATAGCGCAGTTGGACACGCAGCGGCAGCGACGTAACGTACGACGACATGACGAGCTTTTTGGGATAGATTCGCCGCGCTCGATTTTTCGCTCTCGCAGGCAGGACACTACAAGCATGCACTCCATCAAGCTGCGAGCCCCGCGCTCGCCCGCGATCCCTTTGTTATGTTTATTGCTCGGCGCGTGCGCGACACCGACGCAATCCAAAGCGCCGACGCCCGAAGCAACTCCTGCTACAGCTGCGACAACAGCGCCAGCGGCTGCGCCGGCACCGGTGCCGTATCCATCGACGTATACAACGCCGACCACGACGCCAACGTTGATTCGCGGCGCCACCATTCTCACCGGCACCGGCACGCGCATCGACAACGGTGATGTGCTCATCGTCGATGGCAAAATCGCCGGCGTGGGCACGGGCCTCAGCGCTCCTGCCGGCGCCACAGTGATCGAAGCCAAGGGTCGCTGGGTTACGCCCGGCCTGATCGACGTGCACTCACACCTCGGCGTGTATGCAAGCCCGGGCGTGAACGCGCACAGCGACGGCAACGAGATGGTCGATCCAGTCACGCCGAACGCGTGGGCTGAACATGCGATCTGGCCGCAGGATCCTGGCTTCCAGGCCGCGCTCGAAGGCGGCGTCACCAGCATGCAGATCCTGCCCGGCTCGGGCAATCTCATCGGCGGCCGAGGCGTCACGGTCAAGAACGTGCACGCCATCACCTATCAGGCCATGAAATTTCCCGGCGCGCCGCACGGCTTGAAAATGGCTTGCGGCGAGAATCCGAAGCGCGTCTACGGCAGCAAGGGCAGCGCACCGATGACGCGCATGGGCAACGTCGCCGGCTATCGCCAGGCGTTCGCCGACGCGCAGGCGTATCGCGAGGAGTGGGACACCTATCGCCGCGAGCTGGCTGCATATCAAAAGAAACACAGCGACAAGAGCAAGGACGACAAGAAGAAGGACGACGACGATCAGCCGCCCTCACCGCCCGAGCGCAACCTGAAGCACGAAACGCTGGTGGGCGCGATGAGCGGCGAGATCCTGGTGCACATTCACTGCTACCGCGCCGACGAAATGGCCATCATGGTCGACATGGCCAAGGAATTCGGCTTCAAGATCGCCGCGTTCCATCACGCCGTGGAAGGCTACAAAGTCGCCGACATGCTGGCGCAGAACGGCATCTGCGGCGCCGAGTGGGCCGACTGGTGGGGCTTCAAAATGGAGTCCTTCGATGGCGTGCAGGAAAACCTGGCGTTCACCGACATGCCGCCCAACGGCTGCGCAGTCGTGCATTCGGATTCCCAAGAGGGCATTCAACGTTTGAATCAGGAAGCCGCGAAGGCGATGACACGCGGCGTGCGCGCCGGTTTGGATATTCCTCGCGAACGCGCGGTGAAGTGGCTGACGGCGAATCCCGCCAAGGCGCTCGGCATCGACAAAGTCACCGGCACGCTCGAGAACGGCAAGATGGGTGACGTGGTGATCTGGAACGGCGATCCGTTCAGCGTCTACGCGCTCGCGGAGCAAGTGTTCATCGACGGCGCCAAAGTCTACGACCGCGCCCATCCGCCGACGAAGCCCGCCTCGGACTTCATGCTCGGCCAGTTCGGCACCGCGGTCGTGAAGTAAGGAGCACTCCATGAAAATTCTAATTGGTAAAACGCTGCTCGCCGCTTTGTTGGCGCCGTTGTTTGTATTGGGCGCCGGCGGTGCTGCTGCTCAAGACGTGTTGATCCGCGGCGCGACGGTTCACACCGCGACGTCCAAGGGCACACTCAGCAATACGGATGTGTTGATTCGCGACGGCAAGATCCACTCGATCGGCAGCGGCCTGTCCGCCGACGGCGTGACCGCCATCGACGCCAAGGGCCGTGCGCTCACCCCCGGAATGTTTGCTGGCCTGTCGACCCTCGGCATTCAGGAAGTGCAGGCCGAGCCGACCACCAACGACGCGGGTCTCGCGCTCGGCGCGCCTGCTTATGAAATGCAGTGGCGGCCGGAGTTCGACGTCACGGCGGCCTATAACAACCGCTCCATCCTCATCCCGGTCACGCGCATCGAAGGCATGACTTGGACGGTGCTCGCGCCGAGCTCCTCGGACGGCGGCGCTTTCCTCGCTGGCCAAGGCGCGGCCGTGACTCTCGACGGTCGTGCGGACGCTGTGCTCGATGGCAGCCGTTCGTTGTTCATCGACCTCGGTGGTTCGATGAACGAGCGCTCAGGCGGCAGCCGTGCGGCGCAGTGGATGCTCCTCGAACAGGCTGTGCACGAAGCTCGCACTCGTGTCACGGGTGAGAAAACATTGCTGCATCCTCTCGGCCGTGAAGTGTTCGCTCGCTATCTGGCCGGCGGCCGTGTCGTGTTCGGCGTCAACCGCGCCGCGGACATCACCAAAACGATCGCGTTCGCCAAGCGTTACAACATCAAG
>JBEVKA010000297.1:0-4068 GCA_040509855.1 Steroidobacter sp. | reverse complement strand
CGGCAGGTCGTTGTCCACGGTCTTGGGCACGTGGATCGCTTGGATGGGGTAGCCGAGCTTGTCGGCCAGCTGCGAGACCTTCAGGCAGGTGTCCGCCGAATCGCCGCCGCCGTTGTAGAAGAAGTAACCGATGTCATGGGCCTTGAAGACTTCGATCAGGCGCTGATACTGCGCCGGGTTGTCGTCGAACTTTTTCAGCTTGTAGCGCGCCGAGCCGAATGCTCCCGACGGCGTGTGCCGCAGCCCGCGGATGGCGGCGGCGGATTCCTTGCTAGTGTCGATCAGGTCCTCGGTCAGCGCGCCGACGATGCCGTGACGGCCGGCGTACACCTTGCCGATGCGGTTCTTATGTCGCCGACAGGCCTCGATCACGCCCGCGGCCGAGGCGTTGATGACGGCGGTGACACCGCCGGATTGGGCGTAGAAAGCATTGCGGGGACGGGCGGAGCGGCGAGCAGTCTTTTTTGGCATTTTGATGAAACTCGGGATCGGGCATCCTGCCACGACCCTGGTGCGAGCACGCAAAAAGACGTGACTTTTTGCGGCTCGCCGCCGCCGGCGGCGGCGGGTACGGCCCTGTACCCGGGTGGATCGCGACATACGACCGATGGTTGATTGAGGCCGCGAAGGATAGCGCAGGAGCGCGGTCGTGGCAGGGTGCCCGCACCGGACTTTTCATGTATCTTGCCGCCTCTTTCTGGGAGGTCGAAACCAAAAATGATGCGCATCGTGTTGCTGGGGGCGCCCGGGTCGGGCAAGGGAACACAGGCTCAGCGTCTGCAGGCCAAATACGGCGTGCCGCAGGTGTCCTCCGGCGATCTGCTGCGTGACGCGGTTGCTCGCGGCACCGAACTGGGTAAACAGGCGAAAGCGGTGATGGACGCTGGCCAGCTGGTTTCCGACGACATCGTGCTCGGTTTGATCCGCGAGCGTCTGGGTCGCCCCGACGCCGCCAAAGGTTTCATCCTCGACGGCTTTCCTCGCAACATCGAACAGGCCAAGTCGCTCAACTCGCTGCTGGGCGAGCTGGGTCAGCCGCTCGACGCCGTGCTGCTCATGGAAGTACGCAACGAAACATTGATGAAGCGGCTGGCTGGCCGTCGCATCTGCCCGAAGTGCGGCTCTGTGTACAACATCCACACGCTGCCCAATGGCGTGACCACCTGCGACAAGGACGGGACCGAGCTTTACCAGCGTCCCGACGACAAGGAAGAAGTCATCGGCAAGCGCCTGCGCGTGTATGACGAGCAGACAAAGCCGTTGATTGAGCACTACTCCAAGATTGGCCTGCTTCGCGCCGTTGCCGGCGAAGGCGAACTCGACGAAGTATCGGAACGCATGGAAGCGGCTGCGCTCGCGAAACCGGTGCCTGCATCCAAGGTGAAAGTCACCACTAGCAAAACGACTGTGGCGAAGTCCGCTCGCAGCGGTGCGGTGAAGTCCGCCGCCGCGAAGTCACCTAAGAAAGGTGGCGCCGCCAAGGCGAAGAAGACTGCCGCGAAGAGCAAGTCGGCCAAGGCTCCTGCGAAGAAGGCTGCGGGTGCGAAGAAGAAGGCCGGCAAGGCGAAGTCGAGCAAAGCGCCAAAGCGCGGCGCTGCTAAACGAGCTGCGGGCAAATCTTCAGCATCTCGCGCTCCGGCCAAGAAGGCGGCGCGTAGCAAGGCGCGAGCTAAGAAGTAAGAGGGTCAGCCTCTCGCCTGAGCGATCAGCCGATCGCCGATCACATCCTTGCGCCAGCCCGTCGCGAGCCGATCGGTGCGATTGGAGAACACGAGTTGCTCCACGTCCCGCCGAGTGGCCAGCAACTCCGGGCTGATCTTCATTTCCTCCGCCTGAGTGCGCGCGAAGTTCATCAGCTTCGTGACCAGCGCGAGCTGCTGTTGCTCCGGACGTGGCGCCAACTTCATGGGTGGCTCGCTCGACCCGAGCCCACGGCCGCGCTCGATCAGCGCCAGCAATTCAGTGCCACGTTTGCGGACCACGCCGGCCGGCAGATTGCGGATTGTTTCTAATTCGGCCACCTCCGCCGGCAACCGATCCGCGATCTCGCGTAGCGCATCGTCGGCCAGGATCCAGCCGCGCGGCTTGTCGTGTTTGATCGCCATCTCCTCGCGCCATTGCGCGAGCAATTTGGCGGTGGCGCGTTGCTCGGGCTTCATACGTTCCAGCCCCTTCAGGCGTTTCCACGCGGCCTCCGGCTCGGTGCGATGGAGCGACGGATCCTCCAGCTCGCGCGTGTCCTCATACAACCATTGCGTGCGCCCGGCTTCTTCCAGCGCATCTCGCAGGTTCACGTACAACGGCACCAGATAGCGCACGTCATCTTCCGCGTACTGCAATTGTTCCATGCTCAGCGGTCGCCGCGACCAGTCGGTGCGCGTGTGACCTTTATCCAAAGTTTGTCCGAGCCGCTCGGCGACCAGCGAGCCATAGCCGATCTGCGCCGGATGTCCCAGCAAAGCCGCGGCGATCTGCGTATCGAAGATCGGCCCGTTGAGCGTCGCGTCTCGCATGGTGACCGACATCACTTCCAGATCCTGGCGTGCCGCGTGCAGCACCTTGATGCGCCGGCGGTCGTTCAGAAAATTCCACAGCGGTTGCAGATCGGGCAGGGCCAGCGGATCGAACAGCACGCAGGCATTCGCGGTCGCTGCCTGGATCAGGCACAGGCGCGGGAAGTAGGTGCTCTCGCGCATGAACTCGGTATCCAGCGCGACGAAGTCGCCATCGGCCAGCAATTGCAAGGCCTGTAGAAGTTCAGCGGACGTGGTGACCGGTGGCGCGGGCTGCATGAACGTGCGTGTACAATTCGGCGTCAATGATGATTCTTGGGTGGCATTATAGGGGAGTCGCCGGCATCCGCTGGCCGGCGCGCAATGCGGGCGCTCATGGCTATCTTGCGATTCATGCAAAGCTTCCTCGACATCGCGCTGTGGCGAAAGGGTCCGCAGGACCTGCCCGCGTCGGTGTCGCTCGCGACGCTGGTGCTGATCGCGTACATGGCCGCCGGCCTGGTCCGCATGCGGCTGTTCGCGCTCGACCTGGAAGCGTCGCTGCTGTTCATTTGCATCGATGCGCTGATGCTGGGCGCCTGGCTGTGGCTGGTGCTCGCGTTTTTCGGCCGCCGCCAGCGCTTCGTCCAGACCATCACCGCGACGCTCGGCGTCGGCCTGCTGGTGCTGTTGCTCGATATTTCATTGCGAGTGCTGCAGCTCGCGTTCGCGCTGAGCGAGTCGCTGACCTTGAACTGGCTGATGCTGCGTTTCCTGATTACCGCGCTGGTGCTGGGACGTATTTTCATGCTGGCGCTGGACCGCGGTCTAATCACTGGCATCGCGCTCACTGTAGCCATCGTCTATTCCACCAAAGCCGTCATGCAGTTGATGCTGGACCTGCGTGGGTGAGCGCGGATGTCTTTCCGTGGACACTTAACGTGTCCGCGGACCGCGCGAACGCCAGTACACGGACGTGCTGGCTGGCTGACGCTCCAGGGATGGCTGCTTGAGAGGACCTTAAACAAACATGCACGTTCACATTCTTGGCGTCTGCGGCACCTTCATGGGCGGCATCGCGGCTCTGGCGCGCGCCGCCGGCCATCGCGTGACCGGTTCGGATCAAAGCGTCTATCCGCCGATGTCCGACCAGCTGCGCGAGCTGGGCATCGAAATCATCGAAGGCTACGGCCCGGAGCAGCTGAAGCTGAATCCCGACATCGTGGTGGTCGGCAATGTCATGAGCCGCGGCAACCCGCTGATCGAGGCGCTGCTGGAAAGTGATATTCCATATACCTCAGGTCCGGAGTGGCTGGCGCGGCACGTGCTCGCTAAACGTTGGACGCTGGCGGTCGCCGGTACCCATGGCAAGACCACCACCTCCAGCATTCTCACCTGGCTGCTCGAATACGCCGGCCTCGATCCGGGATTCCTGATCGGCGGGGTGCCCGGCAATTTCCAGGTGACAGCGCGGCTCGGCGGCGGCCAGCATTTCGTCGTCGAAGCAGACGAGTACGACACCGCGTTCTTCGACAAGCGCGCGAAATTCGTTCACTACCGGCCGCGCACCGCGGTG
>JBEVKA010000296.1:0-20911 GCA_040509855.1 Steroidobacter sp. | reverse complement strand
CCTCGATGTCCGCGGCGTTCATGGCCAACAGCTCTTCCTTGCTGTAGCCGGACATGCGGCAATAAGTGGTGTTCACTTCCATGATCTGGCCGTCCGCGGCCAGCAGCCACGAACCGTCGGCGGCCGAATCG
Organism: Steroidobacter sp.; assembly: GCA_040509855.1. Classification (GTDB taxonomy): domain Bacteria; phylum Pseudomonadota; class Gammaproteobacteria; order Steroidobacterales; family Steroidobacteraceae; genus Steroidobacter. The sequence goes on along the minus strand of JBEVKA010000296.1, from coordinate 20,780 downwards.
AGCACCGTCGGACCGCTCTTCGCCTGCTCCTGCAGCTGGCGTTCGACTTCCATGCGCGGCGTGAGATCGTAAGCACTGACCAGGTCGGCGCTGCGACCGTCGAACTCGATTCGCTGCGTGGTGATGGACAGGCTGATGTTGCCGCCATCCTTGCGCTGATGAACGATGGTGCCTGCGTCGCTGGAAGCGCCCGGCGCGTCCAAACCCGACGCTTTGAGCGCGAGGAATTCAGCGCGCGAATATCCATACAGCGATAACGCTGCTTCGTTGACGGCAATGAAACCGCCGGTCGCTTCATCGGCGATCCACATCGGCAGCGGATTGCCTTCGAACACGCGACGGAAACGCGCCTCGCCCGCCGCAAGCCGCTGATTGGCAGCTTCCAGCTCGGTGATCTGCGAACGCATGCGCGAATGCGCCTGCACCGCGCGCTCCAATGCTTCGGCCTGCGCCTGCGCTTGCTGAGATTTCTCGTGAGCTTCGAGCTGTGCGCGTTCGAGACGTTCGGTCGCTTCCGTCTGCGCACGTTGCGCTCGTTCAAGACGCTCGGCGGCTTCAGCTTGTGCGCGCTGTGAACGCTCCAAGGCTTCGGCTTGCGCAGCCTGCAGCTTGTGAGATTTGTCCAGAGCCTCGGCCTGCGCGGCCTGCAGCTTCTGAAACTTCTGCAGCTCTTCCACTTGTGTCGCGTGCTGACGCTGCGCTTTCTCCAGCGCTTCGCTCTGGGCGGCCTGCTGACGCTGCGCCTTTTCCAACGCTTCGTTCTGAGCGGCCTGCTGCTGGCGTTGCACGAACTGCGCGCGCTCCAGCGCTTCGGCCTGAGTCTTCTCCAGCAGCGCCATTCGCTTCATGGCCTGCGTGTCGAGCATGTTCATCGGACGCGTGTTGCCGCTGCCGGCATTGCCATGGCCATTGGCCGCGGTGTGCACGCCAGTCGCGAGCGCGTTGAAGGCATGGCCATTGGTCGAACCGTTAGCCACACCATTGGCGTGGCCATTCGAGTGACCATTGGAATGTCCGTTGGCCTGGCCGTTCGGCAGCAGCTCTTCGAGCGCGCTCAGCAATTTTTCCGGCGGCGAAGAGCGCGCGAGGAAACGTTCGGCGCCGAGCTCGAGCGCGAAGCGTTCATATTTGGGATCGTCGTGACGGCGCGTATAGAAAACGAACGGGATGCCCTGCAGGCGCTCGTCTTGTTTCCACTTACGGCACAACGCGAAGCCGTCCATGCGCGGCAGGACGATGTCGGAAACGATGGCTTGCGGCGGCTCTTTGCGCGCCGTATCCAGCGCCGCCAAGCCGTTGGACGACTTGACCACGCGGTGGCCCCGACCCGAAAGCAATGTTTCGAGCGCGCTCTGCTCCGACTCGCGCTCGAATGCGATCAGGATGACACTCATGCCTCGTCTCCCGCCGGGCTGCTGCCTCGGCTTTACTCCCGGCGCTGGTTTGCCGGCCCTGGTGTGACCTTACGCCTGTGACGAAAGTGATTTCGTGCGATGGCTCCGGAGTATGACGAGGCGGCCACTGATTGGCACGATTAGGGATATGTCTACTACTGTAAACGGAGACGCAGTGCACACTTGAGTATTGAGCGGATAGCGGTTGGCGGTTAGGGGTTAGTAAGAATCTCAGTTTTATGAATACGCCGCGGGTTTCTGAACTGACCGCCAACCGCTAACCGCCAACCGCTTTTCTAAGGGCCGGCGCGATTGATGCGCGTCCAGTACTGACCGAGCAGCGAGACCTGGTCGGTGAATTGTTTGAAATCCACCGGTTTGACGATGTAACTGTTGGCGTGCGCTTCGTAGCTGCGGGCCATGTCCGACTCCTGATCGGAGGACGACATGATGACCACCGGCGTGGAGCGGGTCTTGGGATCGGCCTTGATCTGCGCCAGCACGTCCAGGCCGTCGCTCTTGGGCATGTGCAGGTCGAGTAGCATCAGCTTGGGATTGCCCGACACGCGCTGCGCGTACACGCCTTGGCGAAACACATAGTGCAGCGCCGCCTCGCCATCCTGCACCCACACCACTTGTTGCGATACGCCGCCGATCTCCAGTGCGCGAATGGTCAGCTCGGCATCGGTGGGATTGTCGTCGGCGAGCAGGATGTATCCAGTGTGGCTCATTGCATGCTCCCGGCAGGCTCGAGCGCCCGTTCATTTCCGGCCAGCGCAATCACGAAACCGTACTCCCGCGCGATCTCCCGCATGTGCTCGTATCTCCCGGACTTGCCGCCATGACCGGCTTCCAGATTAACGTGCAACAACAGCGGTTGGCTTCCGGTGTTATACCGGCGCAGCCGCGCCACCCACTTGGCCGGCTCGTAGTACTGCACCTGGCTGTCCCACAGTCCGGTGGTCACCAGCATCGCTGGATATGCCTGGCGGCGAATGTTGTCGTAGGGCGAGTAAGAGAGCATATAGGCGTAAGCAGCCGCTTCGTTGGGATTGCCCCACTCGTCGTATTCGAGCGTGGTCAAGGGAATGCTGGTGTCGAGCATGGTGGTCACGATGTCCACGAACGGCACGTGCGCCACCAGGCCTGCGTAGCGATCGGGCGCGACGTTGGCGATCACGCCCATCAGCAGGCCGCCGGCGCTGCCGCCTGCGGCGAAGACTTTATCGCGAGCACAGTAGCCGCGCGCGCTCAAAAAATCGGTGACGTCGACGAAATCGTTGAACGTGTTCCATTTGTGTTCCAGACGTCCGGTGTCGTACCAGCGCCGGCCCATCTCCTGGCCGCCGCGTATATGCGCCATTGCATAGACGAATCCCCGGTTCAGCAGCGACAGTCGCGATGAGCTGAACAACGGATCCATGCTCAGGCCATAAGAACCATATCCATATTGATACAGCGGCGCGCTGCCGTTCAGCGGCGTGCCCTTGCGATACACGATCGATACCGGAATGCGTTCGCCATCGCGCGCCGGCACCCACAAGAACTCGCTGACGTAGTCGGCCGGATCGAAATCGCCCAGCACCGGCTCGCGTTTCAGCAGCTCGCGCTTGCCGTCGGCCATGTCGTGCTCGAACGTGGTCGTCGGCGTGGTGAGCGAGGTGTAGGTGTAACGCAGTTTGGTGGTGTCGAGTTCAGGGTTGACGCTCAATGACATCGCATAAGTCGGATCGTCGGCCGTGAGCCGGAACGGCGCTTCGCCCCAGCGTTGCACGCGTACGTTCATCAAGCCGCGCGAGCGTTCGCTCACTGCTAGGAACGTGCGGAAAATCTCGAAGTCCTGCACGAACGCCTCGGGATCGTGCGCAACCACGTCACGCCAGCGCGTGCGATCGGCCGCGGCCGCGACGGGCACTTCCACGACGCGAAAATTCAACGCCTGCCAGTTACTGCGGATCAGAAAACGATCGTCGATGTGATCGACCTGATATTCGTGATCGTCCTCGCGCGGCAGGATCACCGCGAAATTCAGCTGCAGATCGTCGGCGCGGGTGTAACGCCACTCCGACGACGTCGTGCTTTCGGACGCGATGAATAAATAGTGCTCGGACTTGCTGCGCTCGACGACCAGGTCGAAGCTCTCGTCCGGCTCTTCATAGATCAGCGGATCTTCGCCGGTGCTTCCGAGCACGTGCGCGCGCACGCGACGGCCCAGCAGCGTGACCGGATCTTTCTCCACATATAACAGCGTGCGATTGTCGTCGGCCCACACCACGCTGCCTTCGACGTTCTCGATCGCGTCCGGCAGCAGCACGCCGCTTTCGAGATCCTTGACGCGCAGGCGATATTGACGACGGCCGACCGTGTCCTCGGTGTACGCGAGCAGACGATTGTCGGGGCTGATCTCATAACCGCCGAGCTGGAAAAACGGCTGCCCCGATGCGAGCGCGTTGCCATCGAGCAGGATCACTTCGGGCGCGCCTGGCGCATCGGCGCGGCGGACGACGATGGGATATTCCTGCCCGGTCGCGTAACGGACCGCATACCAATAGCCGCGATAACGCACTGGTACGGTCGAGTCGTCTTGTTTGATACGGGCGACGATCTCTTCGTACAACTGATCTATCAGCGGCTTCGCCGGCGTCAGCAAAGCGTCGGTATATGCATTCTCCGCACGCAGATATTCCAGCATTGCAGGGTCGCTGCGCGTGTCATCGCGCAGCCAGTAATACTGGTCCTCGCGCTCACCATTGGGAGAGGCGACGCGATGGGTTCGCATCGGCGCTAGAGGGGGCTTTAGCACGGTGGAATGAGCTGAACAGTGGAGTTAACTGAACGGATGGGGATCCTGCAGCGCCACGGACGCGCTGGCAACAGTAAAGGCGCTAATCCAAACCCTCAATTTGTGCGCCCGTAGCCGGTTGCCAACAGGTTTGGCGCTGGCGCGTGGCGAACAAAGAGGTACGATCAGCGCCGCGCGGTCCCGCGGACGTGCCCGGTCATCGTACCGGAGTGCGCCAGGGAACCGGCGACGGGAGAGGAAAAGACCGTCTTGGACAGGGAGTTTTGAACGGCGCTTGGCGATTTTGCGCGTCAGTTCACGCGAGCCAACGGAAAAAGGCAGATACAGTTCGCAGCCATTCCATCTTGCATAAGTAGTATTACGCGACAAGCATGAAAACCCCCAGGAGGGGTGCTATGGCCAACGCGCAGCAGAATCGTTCCTCGGGACACGGCAACACTCAGGATGAGGTTAATTTGGAAATCGACGATTCGCAGAGCATGCGACAACTCGAGGAAGGCCATCAGCCGCCCATCCTGGTCCTGAGCCGTGACACCAACCTGGTAGAAACGGTCAAGAAAGCGGCGCCGCGCGGCGTGCCGGTCGCTTTCGCACCGGATCTCGACCATGTAGCCGAGAAGTTGTCGAACCTGAAGCCGGGCGTGCTGGTCGCGGACACCGCGAGCACCGCCGACGTCGCATCCATGGTCGCGCAGCTCACCCAGCACTTTCCGGAGCTGGTGGTTGTCGTAGCCGGCAAGCGCGAGGACAGCACTTCGCTCATGCAGCTCACGGCCGCGGGCCGTATCTTCCGCTTCCTGCTCACACCGCTCTCGCACGGCCAGACGCGCCTGGCGCTGGAAGCCGCGGTCAAGCAGCACCTCGATCTGTCCGCCCAGGGCGAACGCCTGAGCACGGGCAATGCCGGCGGTGAAGGCGGCAGCAAGAATTACGTGATGACCTACGGCGCGCTCACCGCGGGCCTGCTGGTCATCATCGGTGGCATCTGGTTCGGCGTCAGCAAGTTCACTGGCGACCCCGAAGTGCCGCCGGTCGTGAATCAGCCTGTGCAGCAGGGCGCGCCGGGCAGCGTTCCGGAACGTCCGGATCCGGTGAAGGCCGAACTGGCGCTGGCCAAGGACGCCTTCAACCAGAACAAGTTCATCGAGCCGCAGGGCGAGAGCGCGCTGGATCTGTATCGAAGCGCGCTGGCGCTGGATCCGAACAGCACCGAAGCCAAGAACGGCATCCGCTCGGTCGCCGAGAAGATCCTGGAGCGCGCTGAATCGGCGCTGCTCGCGGAACGTCTGGAAGAAGCCATTCGCACGATCGAAACCGCGCGTGACATCGACTCTACGCATCCGCGCCTGGCGTTCCTCGACACGCAGGTCGCGCGTGAGCGCGAACGTTTGAAACTGTCGCAGGCTCAGGAAGTCGGCAATCGCGTGCGCACGTTGGTCAACCAGGCCAACGATCGCATGGCGAACGGCCGCCTGCTGTTGCCGGCGAACGGCAGCGCGAAGGACGCGCTGTTGGAAGCGCGCCGCCTCGACCCGACCGATCCGACGGTGCTGAACACGATTCGTGAGTTCAGCGCGCAGCTGACCGAAGAAGCTCGCAAGTCGCTCGCGGGTGGCAAGATCGAAGAAGCGCAGACATATGTCGCTGGCGCCCGCCAGATGGGTTCCGCCGGTAGTGCGCTGGCCGCGGTGGAGCGTGAGCTCGCCGAGGCGGCTCGCGTTGCTAACAACAATGCCGCCGCTCGTCCGGGTGCTGGTCCTTCCGCTCCGACCGGTAGTGCGCAGCCTGCTCGCCGTCCGAACACGAGCACGCCGACTCCGGCTGCTGGCGCCGGTCCGAATGTCGACGCGATGGTCTCCGATGTTCGTCAGCGCCTGACCGAAGGCAAGCTGATCGATCCGCCGGGCGACAGCGCGCGTGACATGCTCACGAACCTGCGCAACGCCGCGCCGAATCGTCCGGAAGTGGAAGAGCTGTCGCGCACTCTGTCGACGCGTCTGCTCGACTCGGGCCGTCAGGCGATGAATGCGAAAGCGTTCGAACGTTCGGCGCAGCTGATCGCGGCCGCGAAGGATGTTGGCCAGCGCTATAACGGCGCGGCGATTTCGCAGGCCGAGTCCGATCTGACCGCCGCTCGCGATGCGACCGCTGCCCAGACCAACATCGTTTCCGCCGCTTCGCTGAAGCGCGTGCGCATGGTGTCGCCGGTGTATCCGGACGCCGCCCGCAAGCGTGGCATCGAAGGTTGGGTGGAGCTGGCCTTCACGGTGCAGACCAACGGCTCGGTGGACTCGGTTGAAGTCCGCAACGCCAGCCCGGCTGAAGTGTTCGACGACGCCGCCATGCGCGCCGTCCGTCAGTGGCGCTTCGAGCCGGTGACCCGCAACGGCGAACGCATCGAACAGCGCGCCATGGTGCGCCTGAAGTTCTCGCAACAGTCAGCACAACAGTAAGCGAACTTTGATCGCCGCTCGCGCGGCGACTCGCTACCGACGGCCCGCCTAGTGCGGGCCGTTTTTTTTGGGTCGATGGCGGCATTGCCGGCTTTGCGGTTACCCTGCGCGTCCTTTTTCGCGCCCTTCCCAGCCATGGACACCGCGCTCATTCCCAACGCGGCAGCTTCCACATCCTTGCCTGCTCAGCGCCTGGACGCGTCCGGGCGCACGCGGGTGGATGTGCGGGCGATCATTGCGCTGGCGATTCCGTTCGCGGCCAACAGTGCGATTCAAGCGATCTTGAATCTCACGGACACGTGGTTCATCGGCCGCATCTCCACCACCGCGCTCGCGGCTATCGCCGCGATTCACTGGCCCGTGATCGCATGCATTGCGCTGTTCGGCGGTGTCGGCCTCGCCGGCCAAACATTAGTCGCGCAGGCGTTCGGCGGCCGACGTAACAAACGCGCCGCGCAGGCCGGTTGGATTTCGATCTGGGCCGCGCTGCTATGTGCTCCAGTGTTCCTGCTGATTGCTCACAGCGGCGACAACATGCTCCGGCCGTTCGGTCTCGCGCCGGAAATCCAGGCGCTGTCGATGCAGTTCTGGCAGCCACGCATGATGGGCGCGCCGCTCGCAGTCGCGCTGTGGGGCATGGTGGGATTCTTCAACGGCATCGGCAAGCCGAAGATTTCATTCGCCGTCGAAGCGCTGGTGGGCGTCAGCAACGCCTGCTTCGCGCAATTGTTTATTTTCCATTTCGGCTGGGGCATCGCCGGCGCCGCGTGGGCGACCAACTGCGCGCAAGCGCTGGGCCTGCTGATCGGCATCGGCATCTTCGTCAGCCCGCGCATGCACGCGATGTTCGGCTCGCGACTGATGTGGCGACCACGGCTGCACAAACTTTGGTCACAAATGAAACTCGGCGCCCCGATGGGTGTGCTGATCGCCGCCGACGTGCTCGGCTTCGCGATGTTTCAACTCATGCAGGTGCATCTGGGTGCAGTCGACGGCGCGGCCACGCAGATCGTGATGATGCTGACCTCGATTTCGTTCATGCCGGCGATCGGCATTGCCATGGCGGGAACGACGCTGGTCGGTCAGTCCATCGGCATGGGCGATCGCGCGTGGGCACGACGCATCGGTAACTCCATCATCGTCATGTGCATGACCTACATGGGAACGGCAGGCCTGCTGTTGGGTTTGACCGCGCCGTGGCTGATTCCCGCGTTCGTCGCCGACAACGATCCGCAGGCGTTCGCGGTCATCCAGCTCGGCGTGCTCATCATGTGGGTCGCTGCCGCTTATCAATTATTTGATGGATTGAACTTCGCCTGTTCCTTCAATCTGCGTGGGGCCGGTGATGCAATGGTGCCGGCTGCTTGCGTGCTGGTGCTGTCGTGGATCGTGTTCGTGCCGTTGGCTCACATGCTGTCGTTCGAGCCCGGCCGCGGCTGGGTGAATGGCCTGCCGCAGTTCGGCCTCGGCGCGCTCGGCGGCTGGCTGGCAGCGCTCACCTATATCGTGCTGAACTCACTGGTGCTGCTGCTCCGCTGGCGCTCGCATGCCTGGGAGAGAATTCGTTTGCGTTAGGCCCGAGCTTGGAACCATGAACGAGAATGTGGTGCGCGTCTGGGATTGGCCGGTGCGGCTGACGCATTGGCTGTTCGTATTTTGTATCGCCGTCTCCTGGTGGAGCGCCGAACAGCGAGCGATGGATTGGCATCGATACAGCGGCTACGTGCTGCTCGGCCTGCTGATCTTTCGAATCTATTGGGGTTTCGCTGGCAGCTCGAGCGCGCGATTTTCAACCTTCCTGCGCGGGCCGCGCGATGTGATTGCTTATCTTCGTAGTGCCAGCGATGAGCCGCGCGCGGCGGGTCACAATCCACTTGGCGGTTGGAGCGTCGCCGCCATGTTGATCCTGATGGTTACGCAGGTGGGACTCGGCCTGTTCGTGAGCGACGTCGACGGCCTGGAATCCGGCCCGCTGTCGCACCTGGTGAGCTTCGAGACCAGTCGCACGCTCGCCGACCGGCACGAAACCATTTTCAACTTGATCCTGGTGCTGATCGCCGTTCACGTCGCGGCGATATTGTTTTATTTGCTCGCCCGGCGCGACAACCTGGTCGTCGCGATGCTCACCGGAAAACGTCGCAAGCTGGGAATGACTTCGATGACACCGGTGCCAGCGTGGCGAGTGATTCCGGGAATCGTGCTGGCGGTGAGCGTGGTGTGGTGGATCGCGAACTGAACCCAACCCGGGGCGGCCGTCCCCACGACCGCCCCGGGTACTCTCAATCTTTAACCAGGCGCAGTACCGGCCGCCCCGCCCTGGCCTGCAGCCGATCGCGATGAAAGCCGGTTTCCGGCCGATATTGAAGCGCTTCGATGCGACGTTGCAGCTCGGCGGCACGCAGTGGATCCGGAGTGACTCGCGGACGCACGGCCAAAGCATCGGTCTTTGTTCTAAAGAGCATGTGTTTTCCTCCCAGACGGCGGTGTTCCTTCGCGCTCGCGGTCTAACGCACGACATCGCGCGATGGATCCACCGACAGTGCAAATCTGTCCAGTGCGTCCCTATCTCTATGAGGGATCTGGTTATTTCCAGCTGGTCGCCTGATCGGCGAACTGTTTGTTCTGCGGCCGGACTATACAGAATCTCTGACCTGTAGGCGCTTCCATCACGCACCACGTATGGACAGTGCCGATTCTCTTGGCACCCAGCGCCTCCAGACGCTTCACTTCTGCTTCGATGTCATCGGACTCGATGTCCAGATGAACGCGGCTCTCGTGCTCGACCTTTTGCACTTCGACGTGCAGGCCGAGTTCGTCGGTGAGCATGCATCGATATAGCGGGCTGGTTTCCTCGCTCTTCGGACGCAGGTCGTATCCCAGCGCTGCGCTCCAGAACTGCGCGGCGCGTTCGAGATCGTCGGTCTTGCAATCGATGATGAAACCCGCGAGACGGCTGCGATGCATGTTTGTTCTCAGGCGTTTGGATTGACGCCGCGGCGTGCGGCATCCATGGCGCTGAGAATATCTTTGGTATCGCCGCGAGAGAATATGTCAGAAAGTGTCGCAGTGACTTTGCGCTGCCAGTTCGCATGCTCGGTGTCGGTGCCGGGCACGTTGACCGGATCGATCATGCCGATGAGATCTTCGATCTGGACCAATGCGATGTTGGCGCTCGACAATCCAATGAACGAATGTACCGCGCGTGATAACGCAGCTGAATACGGCGGCAACGGTTCGCCTTCATTCCAATGCCATAGCCCCGCCGCAACCAGTGCTCGCAACAACCCAACGCGATCTCGCACGCGAGCATCATGCGCCTGCAGGCGCAGCTCTTCGCTAGGATACAAATCGAGCTCGTTGCGTAACGTGACGTCGTGCTCTTCCCACCAGCCTCGCAACGTCGGCAGATCGTGCGTCGTCACGACAGCCATCGAACTGGGAATGTAATCCGCGGGCGGCTTGAACGTGCCGTCCGGCAGCTGTTCGAACATCAACACTTTGTAGTGATAGGCGCGATAGTGCTCCATCGCTTCGGTCATGGCTTCGGGCACGGTGCCGAGGTCCTCGCCGATCACGATGCAGTGATGTCGCTGGCTCTCGAGCGCGAGAATCGCGATCAAGTCGTCGAGCGGATAACGCACATACGTGCCGTCCTTCGACAACAAACCGCGCGGCACCCACCACAATCGATACAACGTCATCACATGATCGAAGCGCAGCGCCGCCACGTAACGCATCATGTTGCGCACGAGACCGATGAAAGGTTCGTACTGTTGTGTGCGCAGCTCGTTCGGATCCTGCGGCGGAATGCCCCAGTCCTGGCCTTTGAGCGCCAGCGCATCCGGTGGCGCGCCGACCGACGCGCCCTGCAAATATAAATGACGATTCGACCAGGTTTCCGAACCGGCGGGATTCGCGCCGACAGCGACGTCACCATACAAACCGATAGCCATGCCGGCATGTCGCGCGCCGCTCTGCGCAGCACCGAGTTGCTCAGCGGCCAGCCACTGCAGGTATTGGAAATATTCGACATCTTCGGCGCGCTCGCGCGAAAAGCGCTGCACGGCCGATGAAGTCGGATCGCGATATTCCTCGGGCCAACTCGGCCAGCCCCAATACTGCGGACCCTGCAATCGAAAGTGTCCGTCCAGCGCATCGTAGATCGCATGCAGGCGCAGCGGCTCGCCCTGAATGGCCTGGAACTGCCGGAACGCGGCGCCCCGCGGTGTGTTCTCGGCAAGATGACGAGCACGGAAGCTCGCATATAACAGTGACAGGATTTCAAACTTCGCTGCCGCGACGCGCACGTAATCGACGTTCCGAGTCGCGCGCAGCTCCTTCAGAATCGCCTGGAAATCCGGATCCCTGACGCGCTTGCCGGCCGGGTCGCATTCGAGAAAATCGGGCACGTCCTCGACGCTGACATACAGCACATTGAGGAACTGGCGATTGGACGGACTGTAGGGACTGATGTGCGCGGGATTAGCGGGCATCAATGCGTGCAGCGGATTCAGCCCGATGATGCCGCAGCCGGCCGGCGCCGCGAACCGAATCAGACTGCGCAGATCGCGAAAGTCGCCGACGCCCCAGTTGTCGTCGGAACGCAGCGAATACAGCTGCACGGCGATGCCCCACAAGCGTTTGCCCGCGACGATCGCCGGCGCTTCGAAACATTGCTCGGGAGTGACGATCACTCGCACCGCGCCCTGCAGTCCGGTATCGAGCGCGACCGATACGGTGTGATAACCGAGCGGCAAATCCGGCAACGGTAGCGCGCAGCGGCGATACGCACGATCGTCGATCTTGCCGTCTTCGATGCGATCCAGCTTTGCGAGCTTGGCGTTGCCGGAGCGCGGCTCGCCGCTCTCCAAAGTCACATTCCAGTCGACCGAGCGCGCCTGCAGATCGACCGGCACTGCAATCGGCAGCGACATCGGCTTACCGGCAGTGAACACCGCGACCGGCGGCACGAAGCCGGTCCAGCGCCGTGCTTCGTGTTCGTGAATGGATTTTTCGGCAGCCTCGTCGCTCGCCGCTTCGACACTCAACGCGGCCAGAATCGCCGATTGAGATTCGACCGAGACCTGCTTGGGCTGGCCACGATAATCGAGGTAGGAATCGGCGATTCCGTGCAACTGCGCGAGTTGGCGGATCGGGCTGTCCATTTAGCTTACGTCTTTAAAGAGAAACCGCTGCGGACACTGACTGGGGCGTCGCCGTCCGCGAGCAACACACAGGAGTGCGGAGCCACGACACAGTTCTCGCCGGCTGCCAGTTTGTCGCCCAAGTCATTCGCACGCCATCGTGCGGTGTCGAAGACGAGCCGCCACACGACGCCGGTTTTGGGCGCGGGCAAACGGAAGTCCACGGGTTGATCGCCGGCATTGCACAGAAACAGCAGATGGCCGTTCGGTGTTCCATACGGATCGGTGAAAGCGTGGCCGATGAGCACGCCGAGCGAACGCGTGTTCGCGTCGTGCCAATCCGCCGCGGTCAATTCATGGCCCAGCGGATGACGCCAGCTGATGTCCTTGTGCTCGCGATCGACCTGGCGTGCGCCTTTCAGGAACGTGTCCCGTCGCAGACCGGGTGCGTGCTTGCGCAATGTGAGCAGTTGCCGGACGAACTGCGTCAACCAACCGCGACGCTCCGCCTGCTCCCAATCGACCCAGCTGAGTTCGTTGTCCTGGCAGTACGCGTTGTTGTTGCCCCGTTGAGTGCGTCCGAATTCATCGCCCGCCTGCAACATCGGCACGCCCTGCGACAACAGCAGCGTCGCGATCAAATTGCGAATCTGCCGCTCGCGCAGCTCTATGACCGCCGGATCCTCGGTCGGCCCTTCGATGCCGCAGTTCCAGCTCAGGTTGTGATTGTGACCGTCGCGGTTCTCTTCCAGGTTCGCTTCGTTGTGCTTGTCGTCGTACGACGTCGTGTCATAGGCGGTGAAGCCGTCGTGACACGCGATGTAGTTGATGCTCGCCGTCGGACGCCGACCCGCCGCGCGAAACAAATCGCTGGAGCCGGCGAAACGTTCGGCGAAATTGCCGAGAATGCCGGGATTGCCACGCCAGAACCCGCGCATGGTGTCTCGATACAAGTCGTTCCATTCCGACCAGCCGGAAGGAAAGTGGCTGAGCTGGTAACCGTCGGGGCCCACATCCCACGGCTCGGCGATGAGCTTCACGTAGCGCAATGACGGCTCGGCCGCGACCGCTTTGAAGAACGCCGCATCGGTGCGGAATGGCGTGTTGTCACGACCCAGCACCGCGGCGAGATCGAAGCGGAAACCGTCGACGTGCATTTCCTCGACCCAGTAACGCAGGCAATCGATGATGAGATTGCGAGACGCCGCGTGGCCGATGGAAATCGTGTTGCCGGTGCCGGTGCGGTCGGCATAACGACTCAAATTGGTGCTGTCGAGCCGGTAGTACGCGGCGTTGTCCAGGCCGCGCAGGCTCAGCGTGGGGCCTTTTTCGCTGCCTTCGACCGTGTGATTGAACACCACGTCGAGGATCACTTCGATGCCGGCGGCATGCATCGCCTTCACCATGGTGCGAAATTCGGCGACCGGATCCTCGATCCCGTAGTCGGGATGCGGCGCGAACCACGCCAGCGAGCTGTAGCCCCAGTAATTCACCAGCCCACGTTTGGCGAGGAATTCCTCGGGCACGAATGCTTGCACGGGCAGCAGCTCGACCGCGGTCACGCCGAGCTGCTTCAGATGATTGACCACAGCAGGATGCGCGAGGCCGAGGAACTTGCCGCGTTCCCGCTCGGGCACGGCGGGATGCAGTTTGGTGAATCCCTTGACGTGCAATTCATAGATCACCGAGTCGCGCCAGGGCACGGCGGGCGGACGATCGTCGCTCCAATCGAACCCGCCCGACTCGATCACACGCGCCTTGTACATGTAGGGCGCGCTGTCGGCGGTATTGATCTGCTCGGTCGGCTGATCGGGCAGATGGCCGAACAGCGCCGAATTCCATTCGAACTTGCCCGCGAGCAAGCGCGCATAGGGATCGAGCAGCAGCTTGTTCGGGTTGTGGCGCAAGCCGTACGAAGGATCGTACGGGCCGTGCACGCGCAGGCCGTAAACGATGCCGGGCACGCCATGCGGGGCAGGCAGGAAGCCGTGCCAGACATTCTCGGTGCGCTCCGGCAGCGTCAGCCGGCTGAGCTCGCGCTCGCCATTCTCATCGAACAAACACAGCTCGACCCGGACTGCACCACTGGCGCACACGGCGAAATTCACGCCATCGCCCGTCCACGTAGCGCCCAGCGGTGCGGACGAGCCGGCTTCCAAGCTCGCGGTGTTGAAATCTGCAGGTAGAGCGTTCATTCGCGTCAATGGTGACCGATCCGGGGGCGACCTGAGAAGTAGCAGAACGCGAAAGCGCCTGATTGACTTTGAAGAATCAGCTGTTCTGCGCCGTGCCCGTGCGGCTAATCATGCGCCCAGATCGTGACAGCCAGGGGCGGTACATTCAGCGTGAGGCGCGCGGGAAAGTCTCTCCAACCTTCGGCATAGGCTTCCACCGACGTTTGCTGCGAATAGCCGGAGCCGCCGAACGCGAGGTCGTCGCTGTCGAGCAGCTTGCGATAACGACCTGGGATGGGTGCGCCAAAAGTGTAGTTGTCACGCGGCACCGGCGTCGCGTTGAAAACGATCAGCAGATGGGTGCCGCCTTCGCCCGGCAGGCGCTGGCGCACGAACGCGAACACGCTCTCGTTGGCGTTATCCACCTCCAGCCAGCGAAAGCCTTCCCAGCTGTTGTCGCTACCGTGCAGCTCCGGATAGTCGCGATACAAACGATTCAGCGCACGACACCAGGACTGCAGCTGGCGATGATGCGGATGTTGAAGCGAGCTCCACGCCAGGTCTTCGTAATCGCGCCACTCGTGCCACTGGCCGAACTCGCCGCCCATGAACATGAGCTTCTTGCCCGGGTGCGTCATCATGTAGCCCATCAGCAGGCGATGATTGGCGAGCTTGCGCCATTCGTCGCCCGGCATCTTGTCCAGCAGCGACCGCTTGCCATGCACTACTTCATCGTGCGACAGCGGCAGGATGAAATGTTCCGAGAACGCGTACACGAACGAGAACGTAATCAGGTTGTGATGATGGCGACGATGTAACGGATCGAGCGCCATGTAGCGCAGCGTGTCGTTCATCCAACCCATGTTCCATTTGAAATGGAACCCCAGGCCGCCCAGGTGCACCGGCCGCGTCACACCGGCGAACGAGGTCGATTCCTCCGCCATGCTCACCACGCCGGGAAAGTAGTGCCCGACGGTCCAGTTCAGCTGCTTCAGGAAATCGATCGCTTCGAGATTCTCGTGGCCGCCATATTGATTTGGCGTCCACTCGCCGTGCTTGCGCGCGTAGTCGAGATAGATCATCGACGCGACCGCGTCCACGCGCAGGCCGTCGATGTGATATTGCTCGATCCAGAACAGTGCATTGGCGATGAGAAAGTTGCGCACCTCGTGGCGGCCGTAATTGAAGATCTTGGTGCCCCACTCCTGGTGTTCGCCTCGCTGAGGATCGGCGTGCTCGTACAGTGCGGTGCCGTCGAAATCGGCGAGCCCATGACCATCGCGCGGAAAATGCGCCGGCACCCAATCCATGAACACGCCGATGCCGGCTTGATGCAGCCGATCGACGAAACGCATGAAATCTTTCGGCGAGCCATGGCGCGCGGTCGGCGCGAAGTGACCGAGCACTTGATAGCCCCACGAGCCGTCGAACGGATGCTCGGCGACGCCAACCAGTTCGATGTGGGTGTAGCCCAGGTCGACCACGTACGGAATCAGCTGATCCGCGATCTCATCCCAGGTGAGAAACGCCGGCTTGCGATGCCAGGAACGGCGCCACGAACCGGGATGTAACTCATAAATGGAAATCGGCGCGCGCAACGGATCCCAGGCGCGACGCTTCGCGATCCAGTCGTCGTCGGCCCAGGTATATCCGTCGATGTCCGAGATGACCGAGGCGCTGTTCGGCCGCAGCTGCATTTCAAACGCATACGGATCGGACTTCATCAGGTGCTGGCCATGCGCACCGGTGATCTCGAATTTGTACAAAGCGCCGACCTGCGCGCCGGGAACGAATGTTTCCCAAACACCGGACGAGCCGCGACGCTGCATGCCGTTGCGGTAGCCATCCCATTGATTGAAGTCGCCCACCACGCTCACCCGCTGCGCGTTCGGCGCCCATACCGCGAAGCGCGTGCCCGCCACGCCATCGCGCACTTCCAGGTGCGCACCCAGCTTTTGATGGATGTGGTGGTGATTGCCCTCGCCGAACAAGTGCAGATCGAGATCGGTGAGCGCGGATGTCATGGGATAGCGGTTGGCGGTTGGCGGTTAGTGAAGAAGGTTGGCGGTTAGTGAAGAAAAGGACACAGCATTGGCGAAGGTTCCCTAGCTTACGTGACCAACCGCCAACCGTACCCGCCAACCGCTTCTCTACAGCACCGGCTTGATGCCCCAGATGTTATCCGCGTACTCGCGGATACTGCGATCGCTGGAGAACGGCCCCATGCTGAGCGCATTGATGACCGACTTGCGGGTCCATTCTTCCTGATTCTGGAACAGCTCGTCGACGCGCTGTTGCGCAGCCAGGTAGCTGGCAAAGTCCGCCAGCACCAGGAAGTGCTCGCCGTGGCTCATCAGCCGGTCGCTCACCACCTTGGAGTCGAAAATATTCTCCGGCGTGAAGTAGCCCGAGTCGATCAATTCAATGGCGCGCTTCAAGGCAGGATGCTTTGCCACCTCGTCCGCAGGCGAGAAACCCTGGGCGCGGCGCGCGACGACTTCCTCGGCGGTCATGCCGAAAATGAAAATATTCTCCTCGCCCACCGCGTCCTTGATTTCGATGTTGGCGCCATCGAGCGTGCCGATGGTGAGTGCGCCATTCAACGACAACTTCATGTTGCCGGTGCCCGACGCCTCCATGCCCGCGGTGGAAATTTGTTCCGAAAGATCCGCCGCCGGCATGATTTCCTGCGCCAGCGACACGTCGTAGTCGGGCAGGAAACACACCTTCAATTTGTTATTGATGCGTGCGTCGTTGTTGATCACGTGCGCGATATTGTTGATGAGCTTGATGATGGCTTTCGCCATGTGATAACCGGGCGCCGCCTTGCCGGCGAACATCACTACGCGCGCCGGAATGTTCGCTGTCGGCTCGTCCAGTAACTGCTGATAGCGCACGACCACGTGCAACAGGTTCAGCAGCTGGCGCTTGTACTCGTGGATGCGTTTGACCTGCACATCGAACATCGCATCGACGTTCAAGGTGATGCCGAGCAGTTGCTGAATCGTCTTGGCCAGACGTTCCTTGTTGATGCGCTTGATGGCATGGAAGCGCTGGCGGAAGTCGCCATCTTCAGCGGCCCACTTCAACCGCTCCAGATCCTCCAGATCGTTTTCCCATGCCGATCCCAGCTTCTCCGTGAGCAACGCGGACAGCAACGGATTCGCCTGCTTGAGCCAGCGGCGCACGGCGATGCCATTGGTGACGTTGGTGAAACGATCCGGCCACAGGCTGGCGAAATCGGAAAAGATGGTTTCGCGCATCAGGCGCGAGTGCAGCTTCGCTACGCCATTGACGCGATGACTGCCGACGACCGACAGGTACGCCATGCGCACGCGGCGATCGCCTTCTTCATTGATGAGCGACATGCGACGGCGCCGATCCGAATCCTGCGGGAACCGTGCGCTGACTTCTTCCAGGAAATCGCGATTGATCTGATAAACGATCTGCAGATGCCGCGGCAGCAGTCGTTCGAAGAACGACACCGGCCACGTCTCGAGCGCTTCCGGCAGCAACGTATGATTCGTATAGCTGCACACTTCGCGCGTGATGTTCCACGCCGGCGCCCACTCCATATCATAGGTATCCGTGAGCAGCCGCATCAGCTCGACGATAGTCATCGCCGGGTGCGTATCGTTCAACTGTACGGCGATCGCCTTGGGCAGGTCTTTCAGCGCGCGCCGTTCCGCGAGGTGCTGACCGAGCAGATCCTGCAGTGACGCGCTGACAAAGAAATATTGCTGCTTGAAGCGCAGCTCCTTGCCTTGCGGCGTGGAGTCGTCGGGATACAGCACGCGCGTGAGATTCTTCGCATCGATCTGTTCCGCGACGGCAGCGGCGTAGTTGCCGTGATTGAACGCCTCGATGCGGAACGGCGTGATCGCGCGCCCCGACCACAACCGCAAATGATTCACGGTCGGACTACGATTGCCCGGAATCAGCAAGTCATAGCCGACGGCCCAGACATCCTGTGTCTCGACCCATTCATAGCGAACGCGGCCTTGCTCGTTGCGAGTGGCGCGACATTGACCACCGAAACGCACCCGATGCCGGACACCGCCCTGGCCGCTTTCCCAAAAGTTGTGAAAGCCCAGCCACGAGCTGGCGATTTCTCGCTGCGCGCCGTCCTTCTCGATGTCCTGCGTGAAAATGCCGTAGTCGTAGCGAATGCCATAGCCCGTCGCCGCGTAACCCAGCGTTGCGAGCGAATCGAGAAAACATGCCGCCAGTCGGCCCAGGCCGCCGTTGCCCAGACCCGGATCTTCTTCTTCCGCGGCGATGTGATCGAGATCGTGCCCGAGCGATTGCAGCGTCTCGCGCACCTCGACCAGCAGCTCATCCTCGAAGGTGGACAGCGCATTGACGAGGCTGCGACCGAGCAGGAATTCCATGGACAGGTAACAGATGCGCTTGACCCGCGCGCGAGTGACGCGGCTACCGGTAGCAACCCACCGCTCGGTCAATTCTTCACGGATAGCGATGGACAGCGCGTCGTACACGTCGCGGCGAGTCGCGTTCTCGGGCGACTTGCCCAGGGTCCGCTCCAGGCGATCCACGATGGCTTCGCGGACGGCGCCGAGGCGCAGCGGCGCCGTAGAACGAATGGCAGAGCTCTGCGCCATGCAAGCCTCTCTTCAGGACCGTTACTTAACTTCGGCCACCTTCTCGGCGACGATGCGCCACGAGCCGCCTTCGCGCACCAGGATCAACTCCTTGCGCAGCGAATTGGCGCCGAACTTCTGCACGAACGTCACGACACGGCGATCGGATCCATCCGGTTCGACGCGCATGCCTTCGACCATGGAGTCCGGCACCGGCCCGGTCGCCACCTGCTCGCGGCGCTGCTCGAGCCACGCGGCGCTGCCGGCCGAATCCGTGGGCGCCGCGAAGCCTGAAGAATAAAGCGCGATCACCGCATCCGCTTCGCGGTTTGCCCAGGCCTGCGCCCAGCTGGCGACCACTTCTTCGGGCGAGCGCGCCGTGGTGCCGGCGGAGCGGAAGTACGAGGGCGGTTCATCCAGGCAGCGGCCCGTATGCGGCGTCGGTTTGGTTTCGGGAATGGCCAGCGCCTCGGAGCGATTCGGCTGCGACATGCCGTCCGGCACCTTCAGCAGCGGATTGTTCCGCGAGTTCATGTAGGGCTCGGTCTTTTCCTCGCAAACCACCGCGTCGCCGCCGCCACAGGCGGTGAGCAGGGGCGCGAGCGCCAGGCCGCAGATCAAGAGTCGCCGTGTGGACACGGAAAGCATTGAAAAAATAGTGTTCATGCGGATCGCAGTCATTGGCCAGCAGGGGCCGGGCAAACGGGGGATGCTACGCGGGCGGCGATATTACGCAACCGGCTCGCAACGGACGTCGGTTTTGACAGACGAGGCGATGAAACATTCCTCGTGCGACCGATGGTGCAGGTCATCCAGTTCCCGCGGCGTGGGCTGGCGGCCAGAAAAGATCGCTTTGGGCCGCAGCGTGACCACAGTCATGGCCATGCGGCCGGCCTCGTTTTTCCCCATCACGCCGATTGCGGCGTCCTCGTAGCTATCGATGACGAAGCCCTGCTTGGCCGCGAGCGACAGGAAAAACAGCATGTGGCAGCTGGACAGCGAGGCAACGAAAGCTTCCTCCGGATCGACCGCCGCCGGGTCGGAATAAGGCACGCGCACTACATGCGGAGAGCTGGAGCCCGGCACCGTCACACCGCCATCGAACCGCCATTCGTGCGCACGGGAGTACTTCTGATCCGTGAACACAGCGCCCAGGCGCTGCCAGTAAATGGTCGCGGTGTATTCGCTCATGGAACGGACGCTATCGACAGACCAGCATCGCCGGCGGGGCGACATCTTCGCGCAGCTCGCCATGGGTTTGCCACTTTCCAACCCGTGTTCGGGCACAATCGGCGGCTAACTTGCCGCTACTTGTGGCGAATTAGCGATCTTCGACTCAAAACTGGCTCGCATTGGCCTTGGCTCGAATTGGGGGAGTAGCCTGATGGCTGCATTCAAAGACCGGCTCCGTAGCGCGTGGCGCGCCATCTTCGGCGAACTGACCTGGCGACCGCCGGGATGGTTCGCGACTTCCACAACTGCCGCGCGCCAGGGAGTCACCGGACTGAACACGACGGTGCGCGCGAACCCGCGTCGAGCGGCGCTGATCGCGGCTGCATTTGTCGCCGTCGCGGTCGGTGCGGTCTTCGCATGGCGCTGGTATGTAAATCGGCCGCAGCCAGTGCTGACTGAATTCACGGTCACGCCACCCGGACTCACCTGTTATGTGTGCGAGCCGCCCGGCGCGCCGAATCCGCTGGTCGTCACCTTCTCTTCTTCCGCCGCGACGCTCGAACGCGCCGGCCATCCGGTGGACGCGAAGCAAGCCGGCATCGACATCAGCCCGTCGCTCGCCGGCCAGTGGTTCTGGGACGATGACCGCACGCTGCGATTCCAGCCCGGACAGGATTGGCCGATCGGCCAGCGCTACAAAGTGAGCTTCGCGCGCAAAGGCTTCACCGCCGCGCATGTGACGTTGAAGGAATATGACTTCGCGTTCGAAACGCCGGCGTTCGTAGCCAAGCTCGCCAACACCGAGTTCCATCAAGACCCCGTGGTGGCGGGCAACAAGAAAGTCGTCGCCAGCGTGAGCTTCACGCATCCGGTCGACCCGGAGAGCTTCGAGCGTCGCGTGCGCTTGAAGATGTTCAACAAAGTCACCGATACGATCGAGAAAGAACTGGCCGAGCCCAAGTTCACGGTCATCTACGACAAACTGAAGCTGAATGCCTTCGTGCATTCGGCGCAGCTCGAAGTGCCGCCCAAAGCCGG
>JBEVKA010000295.1:0-4024 GCA_040509855.1 Steroidobacter sp. | reverse complement strand
TTTCGTTCGGCTTCGGCGGTAGCAATTGCGTGCTGGTGTTTGGAGCCGACCGATGACGCTGCGAGTCGCGGTCGAGGGTGTTTCTTTCTGGGCGTCGCGTTTGCCGGGTTGGGAGATCGCTCAAGCGGTGATTCGTGGCGATCAGCCGGCTCCGGAAACAGCGAGCGCGCGTCCTTCTCCGACGTTGCTCGCGCCGACCGAACGTCGCCGCGCGCCGGATACAGTTGCCGTCGCGCTCGAAGTCGCTGCTCGCGCCTGTGAAGCAGCCGGACGCAAGCCCGCCGATCTGCCGTCGGTGTTCGCATCGACGCACGGTGATACGGCGATCAGCGACTATATGTGTGCAACGTTGGTGGCGACGCCGACGTTGATTTCTCCCATCAAGTTCCACAACTCCGTGCACAACGCGGCGGCGGGCTACTGGAGTATCGGCACCGGCAGCCTGGCGCCATACACCGCGATCAGTGCTTTCGAATTCACCTTCGCCGCCGGCCTGCTCGAAGCGGCGACCCAAGTCGTGTGCGAACAGCGGCCGGTGCTGTACGTGGTGTTCGATATCGAATCCAAAGGCGCGCTCGCGACCATGGCTCCGAGTCGCGGTCTGTTGGGCGCCGGGCTGGTGCTCGCGCCGGTGAATCAGAATCAGCAGCGGACCATGATCCTGACGAGCGAGACGGTGAGCGCGCCCGATCCGACGCCGGCGCGTTCCGCTGCTGGGCCGCTGGTGGCGGCCAATGCGATGGCGCCCTGTCTGCCGTTGTTCGAAGTGCTCGCTCAATCCAGCCCGCGCACCGTGCGTTTGTGTTTGAGTCAGCGCACGGCGTTGAATGTGCAGGTGAGTCGATGAGCCAGCAAGCCGATGTCACGATTCTCGGCGGCGGCCTGGCGGGGCTCACACTCGCGATTCAACTGCGCAATCGCTTTCCCAGCCTGGACGTGCGAGTCATCGAGCGTCGCAGTCATCCGGTGCCGCCGGCCGCGCACAAAGTCGGCGAGTCGTCGGTCGAGATCGGCGCGCAATATTTCGACACCGTGCTGGGGCTGAAGGAACATTTGCTCAGCCGGCAGCTGAAAAAGTTCGGTTTCCGGTTTTTCTTTTCCGAAGGCCGCGAGGATCTGGATCAGGTGACCGAGCTCGGCGCCAGCCGCTATCTCGCGACGCCGAGTTATCAGCTCGATCGCGGCATCTTCGAAAACTTCCTCGGCGAGCATGCGCGTGAGTTGGGCGTGCAGTTCCTTGATGGCGCGGTGGTGCGGAGTTTCGACGTCGGCGCCAATGGCGCTGAGCACACGGTTCGCTATGAGATCGAAGGCGCACAGCATGAAGTCGGCTCGCGCTGGCTGATCGATGCCTCCGGCCGCGCGGGTCTCATCAAGCGCAAGCTCGGCTTGCAGCAAGAGAACGCGCACAACGCGAACGCCATCTGGTTCCGCGTCGGCGCCAAGATCGATGTGGACGATTGGTCTTCGGATACGTCGTGGCTACAGCGCTGCGAGCCGCCGTATCGCTGGCTGTCCACCAATCATTTGTGCGGCGAAGGCTATTGGGCGTGGCTGATTCCATTGTCCTCGGGCTCGCACTCGGTCGGCATCGTCTGCGACGCGCAGCTGCATCCACTGGAGACCATGAATACATTCGAGAAGGCGCTCGAATGGTTTCGCATCCATCAGCCGCGCCTGGCGAAGGCAGTGGAAGAGAAACAGCACCTGCTGCAGGATTTTTGTTTCCTGCGCAATTTTTCCTATGGGTGCAAACAGGTGTTCTCCGGTGATCGCTGGGCGCTGACGGGCGAGGCCGGTGTGTTCCTCGATCCGTTCTATTCGCCCGGCAGCGACTTCATCGCCATCGGCAACACCTACATCACCGATCTGATCGCGCGCGATTTGCAGGGCGAGCTCATCAATGGCCGCTCGCACGTGTATCAGCAGCTGTACTTCTCGTTCTATGAGAGCACGCTGTCGCTGTACACGGATCAGTACGCCATGTTCGGCGATCCGGAAGTGATGCCGGTCAAAGTGATCTGGGACTACACCTATTATTGGGGCGTGCTGTGCCAGTTGTTCTTCCAGCGTCGCCTCACCGATCTTGCCAACATCGGCCGACTGTCCGAGCAGCTCAATCACACTCGCGTCCTGAATCAGGCCATGCAGAATCTCATGCGCGAATGGTCGAAGCTCAGCTCACGACGCAACGATGCGGTGCTGCTCGATCAGGCTTCGCTGCCCTGGTTCGCCGAGTTGAATCGTGGCCTGCGCGATGAGCTGGACGAAGAAGGATTTCGTGCGCGCATCATCGAGTACACCGCGCTGTTGAACTCGCTCGCGATCGAGATCGTCGAGCGCGCCTGTGCGGAGCATCCGTCGCTCGATTGCGCTGGCGTTCGTCAGCTGCTGGCTGCCGGTCCGCCGCCGTTGGTGGAATCGCTGTTGTTCAAGAAGGCTGCATAAGCAGCACCGCCGCGCGCCCTTCGGCGAGCGTCACGCCGTCGTGACTGACGCGAAAGTTGTATTGCTGACTGGAGTCGGTGGCCTGCAGGCACACCGCTTCGATGCGCAGCTCGCCCGCGAGATCATGGATGCAGTCGCGGGAAAATGTCACCGACCGCAACGAAACCAACATTCCTGGCGGAGCACGCCCGGGCGCCGCCTTCAACGCACCGTGCACAGCCATTGCCTGAGCGCCGTACTCACACAAGTGAACCGCGCGAAGCTTGCCATCGACGCGCAACGGATTGTCAGCGGACCGATGCGTCGTCGTGGTCAGCACGATGCGTGTGTCGTCCCATTCGATCACGTCTTCCAGCAGGCACATTCCACCCTGGTGCGGAATCAGCGCGGCGATGTCAGCGTGCGCCATGGGTCGTCACCGGTGGCCGCGTCAGCAGCAGCGCCAGAATGAAGTTGGAAATCACACCGAGAGAAACGGTCAGGCCGATCGCGCGCAGCACCGGCAGGCTGGACGCTCCAAGCAAAGCGAACACCATCAATGTCGACGCCGAGCACACTAGCAGCGCGTGCAGCGTGCGTCGCTGTTCGGCACGATCATCCGCCGCGTGCTCAAAGAACAACGCGTAGTCGAGCCCCAGCCCAGCCGCGAGAATCAGCGCGATCAGATGAAACAATGTCAGCGACACGCCGCTGGCTTGCAGGATGCCGATGATGAGCTCTGTCGTCAGCGCCATCGGAGCCAGCACTCGATAAACTCGCGACGCCTTGCGAAGTGAGAACGCTACGACGCCGGCCAGTAGCAGCGCGGCGACGGCCAGGCTCCAAAGAATCTTGCTGCGTTGGTTTGAGACCAGAGCTTCCGACGCATCTTTGGTATCCAGCAAGGTGACGCCCGGCCCCGCGTTCCCGGCGAACGCCTGCAGCGCCGATACATTCGCCACGCCGCTGAATGTCACTAACGCCGTCGTGCGGTCGGGATGTTCAGTCAGCAACGTCTCGACGCTGACGCCCAACGGCGAGTCCCGCAGACGATCCACTGTCAGCAATCGCAATCGACGGGCGCGCTCCACGTCGGCGAGAAAAGGTCCGAAGACATCGGAACGAAACGGTGTTCCTTCCAGCGCCGTTTGCAGATCGGCTTGCAACGTTCGCGGTTCGGGCAAGCGCGCTTGTCGCTGTCGTTGCGTTTGCGCGGTGGGAATGTAGCGGGCCGCGTGGTCATAACCGGTGATCGCGCCATCGTCGACGAGCTTCTGCAATGATTCGTCGAGGGCTTCCAAACGTTCGAGCGCGCCCTCGGCATCCTTGGCGGTGATAACCATCAAGTAGCGCACATCGGGTGTGCCCAGCTCGGAGCGCAGTTGCTGATCCTGCAGCAACAATTCTTTCGGCACTGGCGTGAGCTTGCTCAGATCGCTTTCCCACAGTGGCTGCGGCGCGAGCATGACAGCAGCGATTGAGCCGACGACGGCGACGACGCCCGCCCAATACGGACGCGGCAAACGCTCAATACGACTCCACAGTCGATCCAACCAGGGCGAGTTACCGAAGTCGCGACCGGACTCTTCCATCAGTG
>JBEVKA010000294.1:0-6091 GCA_040509855.1 Steroidobacter sp. | reverse complement strand
CGCGGCGGCCAGGTGCAGATACCATTGCGCGTAGGGCGTGTTCTTCACCAGACGCCGATGGAAGTCGAGCCCATCGTCCCACCACACCGGTCCTCGTTCGCCCAACGCGATCTTGGCGGCGTTGACGGCATTGCGCGCCTGCTTCAATCGGACCGCATCTTTTGCATGCAGCGCGTGTTTAACGTCCAGCCGTGCACGCATCAGCTCGCGCACGAGACGCTCGCGAACTTTCGCGGAGAGCTTGGGATTGGACGCGCGCCACAGCCGACCGCGAACGACGATGTAGCGGCGATCCGGCGTATGCAGTGGCTGTGATGGTGGCGGGGAGGGCTTCAAGTTGAGTCGAGTCTACATCCTGACCGTCTCGACGCCACAGGCGCACGATCGATCGAATGGGGAAGTGGCGATGTTTGCTAAAAGCACCACGTGCTCGCCCACACGCTGAACGCAGTGCTCGCACATCACTTTCAACAGTTTGTGCCGCATTCGCGATGGCGGCATCATCGGCCGGTGGCCGGTCTGTTTGGGGGGTATGCCAATGTGCGGAATCTTCGCCGCCATGAGTCGTCGCGGGCTCACGCCTGAACGTCGTGATGCGACGCTCAGGAGCTTGCAGCATCGCGGACCCGACGGGTCGGGCAGCTGGACCTCGCGCGATGGCCGATGGACGCTCGGACACACGCGACTGTCCATCATCGGATTGAACAACGGTGAGCAGCCGATGAGCAGTCCCGACGGCACGGTTCATCTGGTCGTCAACGGAGAGTTCTACGGCTATCAGGAGATCCGCGACCGCCTGCGCGCAAGCGGCTATCGGTTCGCGACCGAGAGCGACAGCGAGATCGCCCTGCATTTGTATAACGAGCGAGGCATGCAGGCGGCGAGCGAACTGCGCGGTGAGTTCGCGGTCATCATTGCCGATGAGCGCCAGCAAGCGATGATCGCGATACGCGACCGCTTCGGCGTCAAGCCGCTCTATTACTCGATCGTCAATGGCGAGGTGTTTTTCGCCTCGGAGATCAAGGCGCTGCTGGCGATGGGTGTGCCAGCCGCATGGGATCTGGAGGGCGCGATCGGGGGCGTGGGCCGATCGCACGAAAAGACCGAGTTCGCCGGGATCAGCACCGTCCCTCCAGGCTGTTACGCGATCGCCAGGCACGGGCAAGTGCGCTTCTATCCGTATTGGGATTGGGAGATTCCAACCGCAGTACAGATGAAACGCGACACGCGCAGTGAGAGCGAAGTCATCGCGGAATTTCGCCAGGCATTGCTCGATTCCATTCGACAGAGGCTGGTCGCCGATGTCGAGGTCGCCTCCTATCTGAGCGGCGGCATCGATTCCTGCGCGGTTCTGGGCCTGGCGCAGCAAAGCACGCAGCGGCCGATTCGCGCGTTCACACTGACGTTCGAGAACCCGTTGTATGACGAGGCCCGCCTTGCCGAGGCGCAGGCACGGCATGTCGGCGCTTCCTATCATCCGATCCCGATTACGGGTCGCGAAATTGCCGATGCCTATGCGGATGCCGTGTGGCACGCCGAGACACAAATGTTCAACGGTCACGGCGTCGCCAAATATCTGCTCAGCCGTGCAGTACGAGATGCAGGGATCAAAGTGGTGTTCACTGGCGAGGGCGCGGACGAGATGTTGGGCGGCTATCCGTACTTCCGGGTCGATGCGCTCAACAACGACGCGTCTTTGAGCGCCGCTGAAAAATCGGCGTTGCTGGATCGAATGCTTGGCGCCAATCCGGCGACCCGGGCCTTCATGCTGCCAACTCAGGTCAACAATTCAGAAATGAAAGCCATCGAGCGCCGGCTTGGCTGGCTGCCGGCCACGCTCAACGTCGGCGCGGCGATGATGAGTAGCGTCGCGCCGCTTCTCCGTGCCGACCTGACTGAGCGAATTCACGAATACATGCCGCTGACATCCGCGCTGGATCGACTGCCGCTTGCGCAGCGAATTACCGGCCGGGATCATTTGAATCAGATGC
This sequence comes from Steroidobacter sp., assembly GCA_040509855.1. Taxonomy (GTDB): domain Bacteria; phylum Pseudomonadota; class Gammaproteobacteria; order Steroidobacterales; family Steroidobacteraceae; genus Steroidobacter. Next base: position 4,100 of record JBEVKA010000294.1, on the reverse strand, counting down.
TCTACATCAACGCCAAGACAGTGCTGCCGAACTTCATTCTGAACTATCTTGCCGATCGCATGGAAATGGCTCATTCCGTCGAGGGGCGGGTTCCTTTCCTGGACCACTATGTTGCCGACGCTGCGGCTCGGGTCCCCGTGAACTTGAAGATAAAAGGCATCCGCGAGAAACATGTTCTGCGCGAGGCGACCAGGGACGTGCTGATACCAGAGGTCTACGATCGCCAGAAGCATCCTTTCACCACGCCGCCGACCCACGCCGCCGACGATCCCATGCTGGACTTCTATCGGGATACGTTTGCATCTCGAGCCGCGCACGACCAACCCATCTACGACATGACAAAGGCCCGCGCCGCGTTGGACCGGCTGCTCGACTGCCCGGCCGATCAACGCATTGCCATCGAAGGCGGTATGCAGCGGGTGGCGAGCGTCATCATCATGCAGGATAAATTCGCGATGGGGACGGATCGCCGCTGACAGCGCATCGAGGCAGGCATCAGGCACTATTCCACGGTACGTGGATTGCCAGGTCCGTACATACGGAAGTGCCGCGCCGATCGGGCGTGGGTGAAAATCGAGCCGCCAATCGAGAAGCCCGCATCAATGATGATGCGCATGTTCCGAGATGGGTAGTGAGATCCAGATCATCCACGCGCCGAGCAGCAGCAACAGAATGCCACTGGCGAAACGTGGCCAACGATTCCTCAGCAAGCGCTGAACATACGAGGCCAGTACCGTGCTGGTGAGCATTGCCGGCAAGGTGCCGAGGCCGAATGCAAACAAGGTGGCGCCGCCCTGTATGGCATTGCCGCCGAGTGCCGCGAACAGCAGCATCGAATACACCAGCCCGCAGGGCAGCCAGCCCCACAGGAATCCCAACGCCATTGATCGAGATCGACCGCTCAGCGCCCCGGTCCTGCGCACCAGCGGCTGCAGGTGACGCCAGAACTTCGCACCGAATGTTTCCAACCCGTGCAATGGATTCCACGGCGAGAGCATTCGTAACGCGATCAGCAGTAGAAGCACGCCGCTCGCGATGCGCAGCCATGCGCCGACGCGCGCCAGGTCGAGCAGGGCCTGCAGCGTTGCGCCGAGGAGCCCGCAAATCGCGCCGGCAAGCGCATATCCACTCAGACGGCCGACGTGATAGGAGAGGGCGTTGCCAAAGGCGCCGCCGGCATTCGCTCCGATAGCACGCGCCTGCATGCCGAGTGCGCCAGCAAGGCTGCCGCACATTGCAAAACAGTGGGCGCTACCGGCGAGACCTGCGATGAACGCGGCCGAAAGACTGATGGTGTCAACCGTGGTGCTCATCACGCGCAGGTGTCGATTCGTCGCGTAGAACATCCCACCCCGGGGATTCGAGATCGTCGAACTGCCCCGCGTTCACCGCCCAGAAGAATCCCCAGCCGGCGAGCACGACCAGCGCCAGGCTCAGCGGGATCAACACGAGAAGAATGCTCACGTCGTGGTCTCGCTCAGGCGAACGTACGGTGTCGCCGTCGATTGTTCGATGTTCTCAGGCGTGACCCGCGGCAGCAGGCGAGTTGAATTGAGCACCACAGCGACTGAGCTGAGGGACATGCCGAGCGCGGCCAGCCATGGGGGAATCAGTCCGCACGCCGCAAGCGGCAACGAACCCAAGTTGTAAACTGCCGCCCACAGAAGATTCTGTCGTGCGATGCGCAGGGTTCGTCGCGCCAATTTCACCGCTTCGGGTAGCACGACCAGATTCTCGTTCACCAGCACGAGCCCTGCATTTGCCTGGGCAAGCGCGGCTCCGCGGCCCATCGCTATGGAAACATTTCCAGCAGCGAGTACGGGTGCATCGTTGACGCCATCGCCAATCACCGCGACGCTTCTGCCTCGCTGCTGCAGCTGTAGCAGTCGGCGCAACTTTTCCTTGGCTGAGCAACGTGCCGTTGCATCGACGATGCCAACTTGCTGCGCAACTGTGGCCACTGCAGCGTAACTGTCGCCGCTGAGGATGAGCGGTTCGATGCCCAGCGATCGCAGGTCGCGGACGACCTGGGCAGCGGCAGGCCGCACCGAATCCGTCAACTCGAACCAGGCAAGCGCACGCTGGTCGTCGCCGAGCAGAATCACACTTCCGCAAACGGCGGTGGGCGGCTCGCCTATCTGGCCGACATGCGTTTGCAACTCAGCCACGAACTGCGGGTCTCCGATGCGATACCGACGGCCGTCGATGCGACCTTCAACGCCGCGACCCGCGACGGTCACCAGGTCTTCGACGGCGCCGGCGGTGCGGTGACGAGCGAAGGCGCGCGCCAACGGGTGTTCCGATGCCTGTTCGAGCGACGCTGCGATCTGCAGACAGCGCGCCTCGCTGATACTCTCCAATGGAATACATCGGGACACGCGCAACTCGCCCTGCGTCAGCGTGCCTGTCTTATCGAACGCGATGTGATCGACGCGAGCCAACGCTTCCAGAGCATCCGCGTCGGTGAGCAGAATGCCATGGTGCCCAAGGTTGGCGGTTGCGGCGGCAAGTGCGGCGGGCATCGCGATGGCGAATGCGCATGGGCATGCAACCACGAGCACCGCTAGCGTTGCGTCGAAGGCGCGCGACGGATCGATCGCGAACCAGATCGCGCAGGTCAGGCCGGCGCCAAGCAGTAAGTAGCGGAGGAATGTGGCGGCGGCGGCGTCAGCGTTGCGAGACAAACCCGGTTTGTGAGCCTGGGCTCGCTGCATCAATGCAACGATGTGAGAAAGCGCCGTCTTTGTACCAAGCGCGGTGACTGTGATGCCGATCGGCCCACCGACATTAATCGTGCCCGCGGCGACTCGGTCGCCCAGTCGGCGCTGCACGGGCAACGATTCGCCTGTGAGCATGGCTTCATCCAATTCGGCGTCGCTGTCGAGCAGCTGCCCGTCGGCCGGCAACACTTCGCCACGGCGTACCTGGATGACGTCGCCGACGCGCAGAGACGTCACCGGCACATCCTCAACGCCGCCATCATTGGAACGATGTGCTATCGACGGCAGCTGGCGAGCCAGTGCGTCGGTGACTCCAGCGGTGCGTTGACGCACGCTCATTTGTACGAAGCGGCCGAGCGTCAGGAAGAAAATGAACATGGTCACCGAATCGAAATAGACCTCGCCAGCGGCGCCCCTCAACGTATTCCACACGCTGGCGGTGTAGGCGAGTACCAGCGCGATTCCGACCGGCACGTCCATGCCGATCGAGCGACTGCGCAGGCTATTCCACGCACCGAGCAGGATCGGAGCGCCGGCGTAGAACATCACCGGGGTGGCGACCAGCAGGCTGACGATTCGGAAGTAGTCGAGAATCACCGGTTCCATGACTTCGTGCGCGAGTTCCGCCGAGTACACGGCAACCGCGAACATCATCACTTGCATCATGCCGAACCCCGCAACCGCGAGGCGCTTCAATGCATCGCGCCGCTCCTCGCGCAGGGCATTGGAGACCGTTTGATCCGTGACCGGGTGAGGTACATAACCCAGTTGTGCGATCGTGCGCAGTACATCGGCAAGATCGAGCAGAGCCGGATCCCAACAAACATTGGCACGACCGGTGGCCGCGTTGACGCTCACATCGAGAACGCCGGCATGTCGTCGCAACACCTGGTCGATCAGCCAGCTGCATGCCGAGCACCGCAAGCCTTCGATGAGCAGTGTTGCGGAGGTTTGCCCGTTCGCTGCCTGCGTGAATTGACGAGCAAACTCCGCGTCGGCATAGACGCGCCACTTGTCGGCAGCGAGGTCGTCAGTGCGCGGGCGCGTGGAAGCCGTGTCTCGATAGCGGTAGTAGTCGCCAAGGCCGGTGCCGGCGATCAGCTCGGCCACGGCCTGGCAGCCGCTGCAACAGACCGGCCGTTCCTGCCGCTCCACACGCACAACCAGGGTGGAGTTCCGCAGCGGCTCACCGCAGTGAAAGCAAACATCTGCGGCGCCGGCATTCATGGTGACACCGGGGCGATGAAGCGAGCCTGGGAGCTTGCTTCGATCTCGCCATCAGCGGATTTCACGACGATTTGAATCGTGCGGCCGCCACTGACGGCTGCTTGCGGCGCGCGGATGCGAACAGCCGCGCTCACTACCTCACCAGCGCCGACC
>JBEVKA010000293.1:0-4963 GCA_040509855.1 Steroidobacter sp. | reverse complement strand
TGCCCAGCGAATTCACGCACATCACGAAGTACTGGTCGGTGTCGATGGCGTGGCCCGGACCGATCATCTTCTCCCACCAGCCGGGTTCGGTATTTTCAGCCGATGACGCAGCGTGAGCCGACGGCGACAGGCCGGTGAAGATCAGGATGGCGTTGTCGGCGCAGAAACTCAGCTCGCCCCAGGTTTCATAGGCGATCTGCACACCCGGCAGCGCACCGCCCCGGCGCATCGGGAACGGCCGATCGAGTGCGAGGATTTTGCGTGCTGCTGCCATGGTTGATCGCCCCGTCGGTCTGCGCAGGCTACCGACCTATCTCTTGACTCGCTTCATCATCCGCGCCCGAGACCGCCGCTGCCGCGGTGTGAGCGGATTGCGCTTGCCCTTGAAAGGATTCTCGTCGGCGCGCAGCTCCACCCGCACCGGTGTCCCTTCCAATCGGAAGTTCTTGCGAAACACGTTGGACAGATACCGCTTGTAAGCATCGGGCAGGTGCTGCACCTGGTTGCCGTGCACGACGATGATCGGCGGATTCTTCCCGCCCTGATGCGCGTAACGCAACCGAATGCGCCGACCGCGAACCAGCGGCGGCTGATGCTGCTCGATCGCCGTCTCCAGTACGCGCGTCAACTCCGGCGTGCTCATCTCGCGCATCGACGCGTCGTACGCGTGCTTCACGGCACGCATCAGCTCGCCGACGCCCGTGCCATGCAGCGCTGAAATGAAATGTATCGGTGCGAAATCCAGGAACGGCAGACGCAAATCCAAACCCATGCGGATCTCGTCGCGCTTGTCGGAAGGAATGCCGTCCCACTTGTTGACTGCGATCAACAACGCACGGCCGCGCTCCGCGACCATGCCGAACAAGCTCGCGTCCTGCTCGGCGACTGTGTCGTGAGCATCGATGACGCCGATCACCACGTTCGCCGAATCGATGGCCTGCAGCGCCTTGATGACACTGAATTTCTCGATGGCCTCTTCCACACGCGCACGACGACGCACGCCGGCGGTATCGATCAGTGTGTACTGATGGCCATCGCGCTCGAATGGCACGAACACCGCGTCGCGCGTCGTGCCGGGCTGATCGAACGCGATCAAACGCTCTTCGCCCAGCAATCGATTGATGAGCGTGGACTTGCCGACATTCGGACGACCGATGACAGCGACGCGAATGTCATCGCCGCCGCCGACCAGCGCTTCTTTGTCCGCGATCTCGATGCCTTCCAGCGCGCGCTCCATCAACGCACGCACGCCGTCGCCGTGTGCAGAGGAGATCGACTCGGGCTCGCCCAGTCCCAGTTGGAAGAAATCCGCCGCCGCGGTGGACGCGTCCACGCCTTCGGCTTTGTTGGCCGCAACGATGACCTGCTTGCCGAGCTTGCGCAGCGTCTGAGCGATGAAATGATCCGCCGGCTGCACGCCTTCGCGCGTATCCACCAGGAACAGCACTCGATCCGCTTCTTCGATGGCGCGCAATGTTTGCTTCGCCATCAGCTGTTCGACGCCTTGCGCGTCGACCACCAGGCCGCCGGTGTCGACGACCAGGTAAGGAACCAACCCGACCTTGCCGTAGCCGTAGTTACGATCGCGAGTGAGTCCGGGCAAATCGGCGACCAGGGCGTCGCGGGTGCGCGTCAGGAAGTTGAACAACGTCGATTTGCCGACGTTGGGACGACCGACGAGCGCGATGACGGGAAGCATAGGAACGAAGTGACTAGTGAATGGTGACTGGTGACTGGTCAGAGAGAGCCAGTCACCGTGGCAGCGGCCCGTTACGGGCCGCCGTCGGTGGACGCCGGCTGGGCCGGAGCATCCGCGGTTTTGATTTCACGCGCAGCGCTGCGGAATGCCAGCAGCTTGCCCGAATCCGTCTGGATGTACACACCCGTCTCGCCCGCGACCGCTGCATTGGTGATGCGATCACCATCGGTCTTCTGGCGCGCGACGATGTTGCCAGTGGCTTTGTCGAGCCAATGCAAATAACCCTCGAAGTCGCCGACCACCAACGCATCGTTGTCGATGGCGGGCGCGGTCAAGCCACGACGGCGCAGCGTGCTCTGTTCCCATATCACGGCGCCATCGGTGCGACGCATGGCGATCACGACGCTGTCGGAATTGGTGAGATACAGATTCTGCTCGTCCATGGTGAAGCCGCGATAGCTCGAAGCATCGCGCGCCCACCAGATCTGGCCCGAATCACGCGCCAGCATGGCGATGCGACCCTGGAAGCCGACCACGAACACATCGTCGCCCACGACGCGCGCCGGCGAGTCGATATCGGCGAGACGTTCCAGCTCGGTACGGCCGCGAGGCGCGTTGACGATCGTGTCCCACATCACTTCGCCGTTGCGAGGATCGATCGCGAGCACCTTGCCGTTGTCGAAGCCGGCGATGATGCGATCGTTCGCGAGCACCGGCGGCGCCGTGCCTCGCAATGTGAGTCTCGGCACCTGCTCGTCCACCGCCCACTTGGTCGCGCCGTCCGCCACCGCCAGGCCTTCGACGTGACCGTCGACGGTGCGAATCACGACGATATCGTTCACCACCAGCGGCACGGCGAGAATTTCGCTGGCGATGGCTTTGCGCCAGCGCTGCGAGCCGTTGATCGCATCGAGCGCGATGAGATCGCCTTCGCTCGATCCCAACACCACCAGACCGCTCGCGACTTCCGGACCGGCCGACAGCGGCAGTTTGGTTTTCACGGTCCACGCGCGCTTGCCCGTGTCGGCCGCGAACGCGCTGACTTCACCGTCATGCGACGCTGCGTACAGGCGACCTTCGACGATCACCGGCTTCAGCGCCAGCCGCAGCCGTTCGGCATCGCCGCCCAGGCCCGCGCTCCATACGCGATGCACCTCGCGAGTGGCGGTGATGTCGGTCAGCTCCGCCGGCGGATCGACTTCCTTGTCGTTGTCGCAGCCGAGCAGGATCAGCAAGGCCGTGGCGACAGCGGCTATACGCGCGCCGCGATACAAACGATTCGAGGAAGTGTTCGCTTCGATCATGGGTTCAACCCTCGGCCTTCGCCGACGCTTTCTCCACCGGCTCGGTCGCTGCAGCAGGAACCGCGGCCTCAGTTATGTCGCCGCCCACATCCTGCAGTTTCATTTCCAGGATGGCCCGATCGACCATGGGATTCGGCTTGCCATCGATGTTATCCGTCAACGCGGCCGCATACTCGGCGCGCGCCGCCTTCAGGTCGCCTTTCGCAACGTGCGCGTCGCCACGGATTTCGCGAACCTGTCCCGCGAACGCGCCGGCCTTCTCGACGTCGAGCAGCTTCAGTGCGTCGTCATGCTTGCCCTGCTGAATCAGCAGGCGGGCGACCCGCGTGCGCGCGACCCACGCCAGCTCTTGGTCCTTGGACTGATCGGCCACGGACTGCAGCAGCGGCAGCGCTTCATCGAGCTTGCCGGCTTCGACGTGTTTCTTCGCCAGCAACAGGCGGCCCTGCTGCGTGTACGGTGACTTTTCGTAATCGGCGCTCAGCGTCGCGAGCGAGCGATTCGCCGCCTCCAGCTCATTGCGATCCAGCGAGCCGCGAAAATCGGCGTACAGCTTGGCAGCCGCATCGGCCTGATTGGCCGCGCGCACCTTCATGTACTGCCAGCCGCCCAGCAGCGCCAGGCCGAGCACGATGCCGCCCAGGATCCAGCTCCAGTTCTCCTTCCACCAGTTCCGGAGCGCCTCTTCCTGATCGCGATCGGTCAGATACTCTTCGACCATAGTTGTCTTCGTTGACTGTGGTTGTGAATGAAAGCTAACGCCGGGCCAGCCGCGAGCCCAGCTCATCCGCGAGCCGGTCCCAGGCCACCTCGGCCTGCGGCGCGTCCTGCCGCAGGGACTTCAGACCAGCGACGCGCTTTTCAGTTTCAGCGTCGCCCAGAATCAGCGCCCAGGCGGCGCCGCTCTTGTCCGCCCGCTTGAGCTGCGACTTGAAACTGTTACCGCCGCAATTCATCTCGATGCGCAACGAGGGCAAAGCGTCGCGCAATCGTTCGGCGAGGCCCAGGCCCTCGGCCTGCGCCCGCTCGCCGGCGACCACCAGGTACACGTCCGGCGGCACAGCTGGCGTTTCGCCGTTCTGGACGCGAATCAACTCGACCAGGCGCTCCTCGCCCAACGCCCAGCCGATGGCCGGAGTCGGCTCGCCGCCCAGCTGAGTGACCAGGCCGTCGTAGCGGCCGCCCGAACAAACCGCGTCCTGCGCGCCCAGCTCGGTGGTGATCCACTCGAAAACAGTATGCGAGTAGTAGTCCAGGCCGCGCACCAGTCGTGGATTGACGACGTACTTCACGCCCACCGCATCGAGATGGCGGCACAGCCCGTTGAAGTGATCGCGCGACTCCGGATCGAAATATTCGCTGAGCAGCGGCGCGTTGGCGATCACGTCCTGCAGCTCCGGATTCTTGCTGTCGAGAATGCGCAGCGGATTGCCTTCCAGGCGACGCAGGCTGTCGGCGTCGAGCTTGTCCTTGTGCGCGGTGAAATATTCGACCAGCTTCTCGCGATACACACGGCGCGACTGTGGCGTGCCGAGCGAATTCAAATTCAACTGCAGTCGCTGCGCGCCGGCGCGTGTCAGCAGACGCTTGGCGACCAGGATGATCTCGGCGTCGATGTCGGGGCCGGGATAGCCGAATGCTTCCACGTCCAGCTGATGGAACTGCCGCAGGCGTCCGCGTTGTGGCCGCTCGTAACGAAACATCGGGCCTGCGCACCACACGCGCTGCTGCTGATTGTGCAGCAGGCCGTTACTAATCATCGCGCGCACGATGCCCGCCGTCGCTTCGGGACGCAGCGTGACTGAATCGCCGCTGCGATCCTCGAAGGTGTACATCTCCTTCGAAACGATGTCGGTCAGCTCACCGATGGAACGTTTGAACAGCGCCGTGTGCTCGAGCACCGGCACACGGATTTCCTGATAGCCGTACGACGCGAACAGCTCGCGCGCCAGGCCTTCCA
>JBEVKA010000292.1:0-9996 GCA_040509855.1 Steroidobacter sp. | reverse complement strand
TGTCCGGCATTCAAGTCGCGCGGCACATCGATACGCTCGAAGATCCGCCGGCGGTCATTTTCACCACAGCGTACGATCAATACGCAGTCGAGGCATTCGAGACCGAAGCCGTCGGCTACCTGCTGAAACCGGTCCGCAAGGAAAAACTCGCGCATGCGTTGCGCCATGCCGCGCGCATTTCACCGAACCGTTTGGTGAAGGTCGCGGAGTCGGCGCGAATCGAACATCGTCGGGATCAGATATGTGCGCGCCTCGGCGAGCAGCTGCGCCTGATTCCATTGGCCGATGTCTATTATTTTCTCGCCGATCAGAAGTACGTCACCGTGCGTCACAAGGGCGGCGAGAGCCTGATCGACGAATCGCTCAAGGCACTGGCCGAAGAATTCGCGCCGGATTTCCTGCGCATTCATCGCAACGCGTTGATCGCGGAAAAATATATATCGGCGGGGGAGCGCACCGACTCGGGCCACTACGTGGTGAGAGTGCGCGACTGCGGCGAGGTGCTGGAAGTCAGCCGTCGCCACGCATCGGAACTGTTACGAAGGATTCGCGGCGAGAGTCATTGAGCCATCCGCCGCAGGCGCAGGAGGCGCTTGGCGGTGGAATACACCAGCGCGCCCTTGGTAGCCCAGCGCATCAACCGCTTGGGCCCGACCATCGCTACCAGCGCGACACCACCGACGATCACGGCGGGATTCTTGAGCACGCGTGTCGCGGTCGAGATGCCTCGATCGAACCCGCTGAGCTGGTGCTCGATGTCATTCATGGTCGAGCCGAGCTCGCGCCGCTGCACGGCCGCTCGCAATCGCAGGTTGGAATGTTTGGCGGCGAGTTGATTGAAACGTTCGCTACTCACAAACGAGCCTTGAGCTGATCGCGATCCTTGGCCAGCTCGGCCAGAGTGTCATCGAGCAACGGCGGCTTGGTGGTGAGCTTGTGTCTCAGGATCAAACCCGCGACCACCGCCAGGCCGACGAACAGGCCGATCATAGCCAGCGACGCCTCCAGCCGATGCGTGTCCCAGAACACGAAGATCACGGCGAGCGCGCCGAGGAACAAACCCATCACGGCAGCGAACGCGGCGATGAACGCCCACAGCAGGATCGCGCCGACCTGCCGCACTTCTTCCTGCAGCTCGGTGGTCAGCAACTCCAGCCGCGTGTGAACGATGGCGACGAGCGTCGCCAGAAAATTGTTCAACGATTGGAACAGCCCGGCGACCGGCCGCGGCCCGGCGGGCGTCTCCGGATCATGGATGTCCACGGCCATGGATCAACCCGTGCGTCAGCGACGAGCGATCAGCAGACCCAGCACCAGGCCGATGCCGGCGGCGATGCCGACCGACTGCCACGGATTCTCGTGCACATATTCATCGGCTGCTTCGGCAATTTCTTTCGCGCGGCGCATGGCTTCCTCTTCCACTTCGGTGAGGCGCACCTGGGCCTGGCGCAGCGACTCTTCGGCACGCGCCCGGACCTCCTGGATCTTTTCGCCAGTGAGGGTCGAGGTGGCCTTGAGCAGCGCCTCGGCATCCTGCACGACCGTTTTCAGGTCGGTGACCAATTGATCGGCGGTGACTTCGACTCGGGCATTCATAGGTCGTTCCTCACAAGCTCCTGGCATCGATGGTAACGCAAGACAAACAAAACCGGCGATCGAGAGCGGTGCTAGCATTGCGGCCGCCGCCAACCCGCTTCTGCGGCCACGAGGAGTATCGAACCCCATGACCCAGCCGCCACGCGTCGTCCCAGTGCGCGAACCGCCGCGCGTTGCGCCGGTGCGAGATCGGTTTTACGCGCGCAGCTTTGCGTTGATGACGGTCCTGGTGCTGGGCGTGGCGCTGTTCAAGATCGTGCAGCCGTTCCTGGGGCCGCTGCTGTGGGCGATTTTCATCGCGTTCCTGCTGTACCCGCTGCATTTGCGGCTGACGGCCAGGCTGCGTGGCAAACCCAAGTGGTCGGCGGCGCTGCTCACCGCGCTGACATTCGTCGTCGTCATCGGTCCGCTCACCGCGCTCAGCGCCGCGTTCGCGGCCCAGGTCGGCGACCTGCTGCAGATCTTTCAGGATCGAGTCGGTGGTCAGACGATGGGCAACGTGCTGAATCTGACGAATGTTCCCTGGGTGCAACGCGGGCTGGAATGGCTCAACAGCATGTTCGACGTCGATCTGGCGCAGATCCGCGGCTGGATCACACAAGGCTCGCGAGAGGCTTTGCAATCGCTGGCATCGCTCGGTGGCCGAGCCTTCGTCGGCGCGGTCGGCACCGTTGTCGGTTTCGTGCTGATGCTGTTCATGATGTTCTTTTTCATTCGCGACGGCGAGGAGATGATCGGCACCCTGCGCGAGCTGATTCCCATGTCGGACGCTTACAAGGCCAAGCTGTTCGATCATCTCGCCGCGGTCACTCGCGCGATGGTGTATGGCACGGGTCTGACGGCGCTGATTCAAGGCGCGCTGGTCGGCATTGCCTTCCTGATCGTCGGTCTGCCCTCGCCCGTAGTGTTTGGCGTGATCGCGGCGTTGCTTGGATTGCTGCCGTTTGGCGGTACCGCGATCGTGTGGGGGCCGGCGGCGCTGGTGCTCGCCGTGCAAGGCCGCTGGGGCTCGGCCATCTTCATGCTCATCTGGGGCACGGTGCTGGTTTCGCTGGTCGACAACGTCGTCCGGCCGATGCTGGTGTCCGGCCGCGCCAATGTGGGCACGCTGACGGTCTTCATCGGCGTCCTCGGCGGACTGGCTGCGTTCGGCGCCATCGGTTTGTTCCTCGGCCCGGTGGTGCTGGCGCTCATCATCGCGCTGATTCGTTTCATGCTGGAAATCCGCCGCGCGGAAAAGGCCAGCACGATTTCGGCTGAATAATCATGAGTATTGCCGAACATACATTGCGCATCGCCACCCGGCAGAGTCGCCTGGCGTTGTGGCAGGCCGAGCACGTCGCCGCGCTGTTGCGCCGGGCGCATCCCGGATTGAACGTCGAGCTGGTGCCCATGACCACGCAGGGCGACCGCATCCTCGACCGGCCGCTGGCCAACATCGGCGGCAAGGGTCTGTTCATCAAGGAACTGGAACTGGCGATGAGCGAGCAGCGCGCCGACATCGCCGTGCATTCCATGAAAGATGTGCCAAGCGAATTGCCACCCGGAATGATATTAGCCGCGATGCTGCCGCGGGCAGATCCTCGCGACGCGTTCGTTTCTTTACGTCACAAAACGTTCGCGAGCCTGCCGCAGGGCGCACGCATCGGCACGTCGAGCTTGCGACGCCAATCGCAGTTGAAACATGCACGGCCGGACCTGCAGCTCGTCACGTTACGCGGCAACGTCGACACGCGCTTGCGTAAGCTCGAAGAAGAAGGCTTCGATGCAATCATTCTCGCGGCCGCGGGATTGAAACGGCTGGGCCTGGAGAATCGCATCACTCAATACTTCGACACTCAGGATTCGGTGCCGGCCGTGGGCCAGGGCATCATCGGTATCGAGTGTCGTGCCGATGACGCCACCAACATCGCATTCGTGCGTGCCTTGAACGACGTCAGCGCGTGGCAATGTTGCCTGGCTGAACGAGCATTCGCGCATCGTTTGGAAGGCAGCTGCCAATCGCCGATCGCCGGCTTCGCCACGCTCGAAGGTGGCCAGCTGCGATTGCAGGCAGTCATTGGCTCGCCGGATGGCAGTGAAGTGTATCGAGGCTCCACCAGCGGCGCGCTCGATGACGCCCAGCGCATCGGCATCGCGCTGGCTGAGAAGCTGCTCGAAGACGGTGCCGCTCAGCTGCTCGAACGTTTGCGCGAGGACTCGCATTGATCCCGAAGGTGATGCCGCCACTGGCGGAGCTGACCGTATTGGTTACACGGCCAGCGTCGCAGGCCGCGAGCCTGTGTGACCAAATCACTCAGCACGGCGGCACGGCGATCGCATTTCCGAGCGTACAGATCGAAGCGCTGACAGCGACCGCGGCTGTCGGACATGACCTGGTCGTGTTCGTGAGCGTGAACGCCGTTGCTCATGGCGTACATCTGATCGAGAAGAGTCCGACCACGCGCGTGGCGGCCATCGGCAGGGCCACCGCCGCCGCGCTCGCGCAGACATCCTTGCCAGCGGACATCGTCCCGGAAGCTGGCTTCAACAGCGAAGCACTGCTCGCTCATCCCGATCTCACATTGGCCAGCGGCGCGCGAGTGTTGATCGTGCGTGGTGCTGGGGGTCGCGAACTTTTACAGGAATCGTTCGCGGCTCGCGGTCTGATGGTCGAAACGCGCGAGGTGTATCAACGCGTGCGTCCGGCCATCGATGAAGCTCTGCGGAATGCACTCGAAGAACGCTGGGTGGCCGACGGTATCGATGTGGTCACGGCGACCAGCATCGAAACCTTGCACAACCTGTTTGAAATGCTTTCAGAGCGGGGGCGGCAGCTATTACGTGAAACCGTGCTGCTGGTGGCAAGCCGTCGCATCGCCGAGGCCGCGGCCAGTGCCGGGTTGAACGGCACGGTGATCGTCGCGAACGGCGCCGATGATGCATCGATGATCGGTGCTCTGGCCCAATGGCGGACGCGCGCCCGGGTGTCATAGCGCCGGTCTATTACAGACGCATGATAAGATGCGGACCCACCAGCGCTGTCACATTCGTTCGCTACCATGGCCGCCAGCGGTCCGGAAACCATCTCATCGTCTCCCGGCGACTCCTCCCAGGGGCGTCGTGCGCATACTTACAGCCGCCTGACCACGGCCATCGCCGTGCTGGCCCTGGCCGCCGCGATCTATGCGCTCATCCGCACCGATTCGATACGCGACAAGCTCGATGTCGCCAATCAAGCGACGTTCGCGGCGACCGCCGATCGCGACTTGTTGCGAGCCGAGTCGAAGAGTCAGGCCAGCCGAGAGCGCCAGGCGCACCGGGATTTGAATCGCCGTCTCGATGAATTGAAGGACGCGCCTCAGCAGTTGCAGGAGCTGGCCTCTTCCGTCGAGGAACTGCGTGGCCGCGCCGAAGGGCCGGAGCGGGCCTGGTCGCGAGCTGAAGCATTGTTTCTTTTGGAACTGGCGCAGCGCCGGCTGGCGCTGGATCGCGATGTCGAAACGGCCATCGTCGCGCTCGAATCCGCCGACGCGCGTCTCGCGTCGTTGCGCGATCAGGCCTTCGCACCGGTTCGACAGGAGATCGCGAAAGAATTGCAGTCGCTGAATGCGGTACCTCAGCCGGATACGACCGGCATTCTGGCGCGCTTGCTCACAGCTGAAGAGCGTGCCGGTTCGGCCGTGGTGAAAGGCATCCTGGTCACCGAGCGCAAGGCGTTCGATCGCAGTTCTCTGCCCGAGGGAATGTTTGCTCGCGCCGGCGCGATCCTGGCGCAGACGTTCTCGAATCTGATCGTGGTACGCAAGGTCGACGACCGTGCCGGTCGCGTCATCACTGCGGAAGAAGCTGTTCTGCAACGTCAGCACTTGCAGCTGCAATTGTTCGCAGCGCGGACCGCGGTTGCTCGTCATGACGAGCAGGGTTATCGAACTGCCCTCGCCGCCGCGCGCCGCTCGTTGGGCGAGTTCTTCGATCTGTCCAATCCCACCACTCAGTCGCTGCTCGATGAAGTGCAGGCGCTCGAACCCGTGGACGTCGATCCGGCGCTGCCGAGCCTGGCCGGCCCGATCAACGCGTTGCGCCGGATGATGCCGTCCCGACGCGGTCCGGAGTAAACGATGCGAAGTGGTCTGCTCATCGCCGCGGCCATGATCGTCGCCGCCTTGATCGCCAACATCGTGATGGGCGATCCGGGCTACGTGGCACTACGCTTCGCTGGACGTTTGATCGAAATGTCGGCGATCACCTTCGTGGTGCTGTCGGTCGCGGCGTATTTCGGTGTGCGACTGGTGATCCGGCTGATAACCGCGCGCCGCTCGTGGAAAGCGGCTCAGGAAGCGCGTCGGCATGAGCGCGCGCGCCGCAGTCTCGCCCAAGGTTTGCTGGAGTTGGCGGAAGGTAATTGGGAGACCGCCGAGACCACACTGACTCGACACGTGCGCGAGGCCGAGAATCCCGCCGCTCATTATTTGTCGGCGGCGCGAGCGGCAGATCTACAAGGCAACGCTCGAAGTCGTGACGAGTGGCTGCAGCGTGCGCTCGAATTCGCCAACGGTCGCCGCGCGCCCGCGCTCATCATGCAGGCTGAGCTGCATCTGAAACACAAGCAACTGCAGGCGGCGCTCGCGACACTGGAACAACTGGAAGCGACTCAAGAACAGAACGCTCGCGGCCTGCTCCTGCTGGCGCGTGCGTATCGCCAGAGTGGCGACTGGCAGAAACTGCAAGCGCTGGAACCGCGGCTACGAAGCACTCGTGGCATCAGCGCGGCGATGATCGACGAAACCGTCGCTCAGGTTCACCTCGATCGATTGAAAGACGCGGGCACCAAGTGCGATCTCACCGAACTGCGCGCTGCTTGGAAAGAAACATCCAAGTCGCTCGCGAAACATCCGGAGATCGTCGTCGCCTACGCGCGCGCCTCGATGGCCTGCGGCGATCACGAAGCGGCCGAAGCGGCGCTGCGTGAGTGCCTCAACAAACAATGGAATGAAGGTGCCGTGCTGGCCTACGGCGAGCTGGAAATGGACGATCCGCTGAAGGTGCTGGATCGTGCCGAGGCCTGGCTGCCGGAACACAGCGACGATCCGGCGCTGTTGTTCACGTGCTCGGAGCTCGCGACTCGCGCCGAGCTGTACGGCAAGGCACGCAGCTTCCTCGAAACCAGCATCGCGATCCGCCCGCGTCTCGAAGCCTATCAATTGCTGTCGAGCCTCATGGAGCAGTTGGGCGAACGTGAACGCTCGATCAAAGCGTTGACCGACGGCCTCGCGCTCGCGGTCGGCCGCAAAGCAAACCTTCCCAAGATCCGCGCACGCCGCTGGCAGGAACGCAGGCAGACCGAGCGTCGGAGAAACTAACTTCCATCGCGCGTGCAAAACCAGATGATGAACCATTGTTTCGCAAGCGCCACCCCGGGTACAGGGATGTACCCCGCCGCCGCAGGCGGCGAGCGAGAGGCAAAAGTCACGCCTTTTGCCGGCTCGCGCGAGGGTCGTGGCAGGATGCCCGATCCCGAGTTTTAACTAGGGCTCATCATGCCCATGTCCCGACCGTATGCACGCGTCACCCTGCTGCCGTCACAGCAGGTGCTCAGTGTTGAGCAAGGCGAGACGATTCTGGACGCAGCGTTACGCGCGGGCTTGAACCTGCCGCACAGCTGCAAGGGTGGGCATTGCTCATCGTGCCGCGCGCGAATTCGTCAGGGCCAGGTTGTCTATCCTCGCGGGCGACCGTTGGGACTGCTCGAAGAAGAAGAGCGCGACAACTATGTTCTGCTGTGCCAGGCGCATGCGGCGAGCGAGGATCTGACGATCGAAGTGCGCGAGATCCGTCCGCCGACGCCCGAGATCGTCGTGAAAAGCCTGCCGTGTCGGATCGAAGGCACGCAGCGACTCGCACCCGACATCATGGCGGTGTTCCTGCGCCTGCCGGCGAACGAATATTTTCATTTCGCGCCCGGCCAGTATCTCGACATCATGCTGCCCCAGAACCGCCGGCGGAGTTTTTCGATCGCGAGCACGCCGCGCGACGGACAGCTGGTCGAGCTGCACGTCCGGCGCGTGTCGAGTGGCGAGTTCACGCAGCAGTTATTCGACGGTGCGCTCGACAAAGCGCTGCTGCGTATCGAAGGTCCGCTCGGGCAGTTCTGGTTCCGTCGCGAATCGCCGCGGCCGGCGCTGCTGATCGGCGGCGGTACCGGTTATGCACCGCTGCGATCGATGCTGCACAGTCTGTTGGAAGTTGGCGACCGCCGGCCGCTGTATCTCTATTGGGGCGCGCAGACTCAGCATGATTTGTATGAAGACGCGCACATCCGCGAATTGTGCGAGCAGCATCCGAATCTTCACTATGTACCGGTGTTATCCGCGCCGCACGGGCAAGATCAGTGGCTGGGGCGACAAGGCTGGGTTCATGCCGTCGCGCTGGCGGACAATCCCGACATCGCGCGCTTCGATGTGTATGCGAGCGGACCGCCGGTGATGGTGGAAACCATTCGCCACGAATTCACACAGCAAGGACTGCCGGCCGAGCAGCTGTTCTTCGATTCGTTCGACTTCGCGCCCGACGTGCTCGCGAAGCTCAGTCCCATCGATCCCGAAGCCTAGCGGCTCGTGCTCTCAGGAAACTATTTTCGCCACGGTCGTGCCCATGCGCATGAGCTTCAGCAGGGTCGGACGCGGCATGGCGCGAATCTGGTCGTACCAGCCGGACACTTCCTCGAGGAATTCCAGCATCACTGTGATCCGCTCCGTCACTTGTTCGGGCGTCTCCGGATCCTTCCTGGCCTCGGCCGTGCATTCACGCAAGACCAGAACGGTAGGATCGATCTCCCGCTTCTTGCGTCCATCCATGATCGCGGTGATGACTTCCCAGATATCCTTGCGCGCCAGAAAGTAGTCGCGCCGGTCGCCCAGTTGATGTGTCACGCTGACCAGGTCCCAGGACTGCAGCTCTTTCAGGCTGACGCTGACGTTGGAGCGCGCCACGTTCAGCGTTTCGGCGATCGCGTCCGCGGTGAGCGGCTCCGGCGCCAGGAACAGCAGGGCGTGAATCTGCGCCACCGAGCGGCTGATGCCCCAGCGGCCCGCCATTTCGCCCCAATGCAGGACGCAGCGTTGCATGGTGGGAGTGAGCTTCATGGCTTTGCCTCTTCTGGGGCCTGACGAGTTCGATATTTCAGGAATGTCTGAAATTTAAATATGTACCGACTTGGAGTCAAGAGCGTCCATGGGTGAGGCTCGTCCGCATATTTTGATCGCCGGCTGCGGCTATGTGGGCCAGCGCCTGGCCTCGCGCCTGCGCGACCGTTTCGAGGTCACCGCCCTGGTTCGCACGACCGAAAAGGTCACGGTCTTGGAACGCCAGGGCATCAAGACCCTCAGCATCGATCTGGATCGCCCGCGTGTCGGTTCGAGCATCCCGGAGCGCCTCGACCAGGAGGCGATCGTGTATCTCACTCCGCCGCCGGGCGCGGGCGAGAGTGATCTGCGACTCGACCGTTTTCTGCATCTCACGATCGTGCCGCCCAAGGCATTCGTCTACATGAGCACGACCGGTGTCTATGGCGACACGGACGGCGGCTTCGTCGACGAAAGCACGCCGGTTCAGCCGCGGACCGAGCGTGCACGGCGCCGAGTCAGCGCCGAGGAAATGACGCGTGTCTGGTGTAACGAGCGTCGCGTTCGCAGAGTCGTGCTACGCGTGCCGGGAATTTATGGACCGGGCCGCCTGCCGCTGGACCGACTGCAACAGCGCGAACCGGTGATCTGCCCGGAGGACGCGGGCATCACCAATCGAATTCATGTCGAGGACCTGGTGACCGCCTGCGAGCAGGCTGTCCTCAACAAGGAAGCGCGTGGCGTTTACAACGTGACCGACGGCAATTCGATCAGCTCGACAGCGTTCATCGACACGGTCGCCAAGCTCACCGGACTGCCGCAGCCGCCACGCGTATCGATGGAAGAAGCACAGCTCACATTCAGCCCCGAACGCCTGTCGTTCCTCAACGAATCACGCCGCGTCGGCAATGAACGGATGCTGCGCCACCTGGGCGTGGCGCTGAAATATCCCGATATCGAGGCTGGGATTCGCGCCAGCCTCTCTCAAGCAGGCTGACTCTTCTTGCTGTCGAGCCACTTGGTGATGGGCTTCCACTGTTCCCAGTCCGGGCCGGCGAGATACTCGGGCAGCTCGAAAATCCCCATGCCGCGCTGGAACGCACGCAGGTAGTTGGTCGACTGTCGCAACTGGGCCAGGTAAGGGACCTTGAGCTTGCCGAGGTATTGATCGAGCTCCTCGAACAGCAGCGTGTTCTCTCGCACGCGGTTGGCGACCAGGCCGAGCCGGGCCTGTTGTCGCTGCACCTTGCCCAGCTCCAGCAACTCTTCCATGAAATTCGCGCACGCCCGCATGTCG
>JBEVKA010000291.1:0-3981 GCA_040509855.1 Steroidobacter sp. | reverse complement strand
TCTTGCGGGTGAGGGATCTTGTAAGCATCGTTGCCTTCACTCCAACAGTGAGTCTCATGAGATGAGACTGTAGCAGATGCCGACAGTTCGGGCTCGGGCGGATGTTTACTTGGAATTCGCGAGGGCAGGGCGATGCCCTGCGAATCAATTCGGCCGAGCGTCCGACGCAGGCGTCGCGCCGCTGGTCGCGAGCATCAGCTCGTTGAGCTTCTCGCGCTGCCCGTTGTTGATATAAAAGCGCTCGACGCGCTGCCGGGCTTTGATGCGAACATCGCGATCGGCACTGTCGTCGGCGGCAAGCTCGGTGTAGCTGCGGGTGAGATAAGTCTCCGCTTCGCGCAGGCGGCCCTGGCGATATAACACTTCGCCGAGCGTGCTCGCGGAGCGGGCCGAGCGCCACGACGGAGCGTCGGTGCGCTTCCAGCGATTCATCGCCGCCGTCAGCATCGCTTCGGCGTCGGTGAGTCGATTGGTTTCCAGCAGCAGCTCGCCGAGCAGATGTTCCGCCGAGCAAACATATTGATGATCCGGCGGACGCGTTTTCGCCAGCGTATCGAGCGAGTGACGCAGCTCCTGCTCGGCTTCGGTGTACTTGCCCCGACGCATCAGCACCGAGGAATACGCGGTGCGGAAGTAGGGCGTGTAGCTGTGCTCGGCGCCCAACGCATTGACCACGGAATTGAGCGCTTCGGCGGCGAATTGCTCCGCCTCGGCCAGCTGTCCCTGCGCACGCCGGATCTGCGCGAGTGAGTCGAGGACCTCGGCGACCTGTCGGCTGTTCTCGCCGCGCAGGATGCGTTGTTTCTCCAGCGAGCTCTCGAACAACTCGCTGGCCTCGTCGACGCGGTTCTGCATCAGCAGCGCTTCGCCCAGTCGCGATTCGGCGAGCACGCGATCGGGATGCAGATCGGGCGCGGTCAAACGGAAGATGTCGACGGCCTGGCGAGTGGTGCGTTCCACCGCCGGCGTATCGTCCATCCACATGAAGACCATCGACAGTTCCAGCAGCACCAATCCGACTTCGTGATCGTTGGGGCCGCGCACCGCACGATTGAGCGCCAGGCTCTGTTCGAACGAGCGCCGCGCGCTGACCAGGTTGCTGCTGTCGAATTCGATGCGGCCGCGATTCAGCAGTAGCGAGGCATAGAGCGACGTCTTCTGCTGGCCCAGCCGTTCGCACAGTGCCATCGCTTCCCGCAGCACTTTGCCCGATGCGTCCAGGTCGCCGAGGATGCGCAGGGTCGCCGCCAGATCGGCGATGTCCTCGGCTCCCGCCAGGCCGCCGCTGTTCGGCATCTGCCGGCGCAAATGCACGGCATCTTCCAGGAAGCTCAGCGAACGCTCCGCATCGCCGCTGCGACGGAACGCGCGGCCGATCGAAGCCAGCAGACGGGCGCGCACTTCGGGTCGCATGCCTTTGTCGGCGCGCACCTGTTTGCCCGATTGTTCGAGCAGCTGGCGTGCGGTGATTTCCTTGCCCTGCGCCGTTTCCGGGTCGGAGGCGGAAAACACGTTGAGCATGAACTCGGACACTGCCTGCGCCGATTTGCTCTCGTTCTCGGCTTTGTCGCGTTCGGCGGCGATGTGCTGCGCCTGAATCGACATGGCCACGGCGAACGCGATGATGACCACGATGAACGACGCGCCGGCGGTGACGCCGAAGGCGTGACGGCGCACGAAACGTTGCGAGTAGTACAGCCAGTTGCCCTGGCGGGCAACGAGCGGCTCGCGCGATAGAAAACGCCGCACGTCCGCGGCCAGCTGGTCGACCGAGCCGTAACGATGCTGCGGCTCCTTGCGGAGCGCGCGCATGACGATCGAATCGATATCGCCGAGCAGCCGTTTGTGCAACCGATCCGGCGAAGAGCTGCGGGCCAGCGCGATCGCCGCGATGCTCGACTCGCCCTCGCGCGGCTCGCATTCGATCGACCTGCGGACGGCGGTGCTGGGACGCTGCGGATCGCTGATACAAATCGAGCGTTCCAGTTCCAGCTGGCTGGCCGAGGACGGCACGGTGTACGGACGCAGGCCGGTCAGCAGCTCATACAACACCACGCCGAGCGCATAGACGTCGCTGGCGGTCGTGACCTGCCGGCCCAGGATCTGTTCGGGACTGGCGTATTCGGGCGTGAGCAGGCGATCGTTCATGCGCGTCAGCGCCATGACTGCCGCGGCGTCGCCGGTATCGAGCAGCTTGGCGATGCCGAAATCCAATAGTTTGGGCGAACCTTCCGCCGTCACCAGAATATTGGCCGGCTTCAGATCGCGATGGACGATCAGGTTCTGGTGCGCGTACTGGACCGCGTTACAAACTTCGAGGAACAGTTTCAGGCGCGCGTTCAGGTCCAGCTGCTGGCGGTCGCAATAGCGGTCCACCGGCTCGCCATGGACGTATTCCATGACCAGATAGGGCTGGCCATCGCCGGTCTCGCCGGCGTCGAGCAGACGGGCGATGTTGGCGTGATTGAGGCTGGCGAGGATCTGGCGCTCGGCGCGGAAGCGCATGCCGAGGTCGCCGTGGAGGGTGGCGTTGTCGACGATCTTGACCGCGACCTGGGCCGAGTACTGGCGGTCGGCGCGCTCGCCGAGATACACCGTGCCGGTGCCGCCGTGGCCGAGGATCGAGACCAGTTTGTAGTTGCCGACGACGCGGCCAACCAGGGCTTTGCGCCGATCGCGCGTGGTGGCGTCGATGGCTGCGCCGAGCGCGTGAGTCAGCGGGCCGGTCGACCGGCCGGTATCGCAGGCGAGCAGCTCCAGCAGCTCGTCGCGCAGATCCTTGTCGTTGCCGGTCGCGGCCGTGATGAAGGCTTCGCGCTCGGTTTCGGGCAATTCGACGGCGCGGGAGAACAAGTCCTGCAGCCGTTCCCAGCGATCGTCGACAATCTTCCCTGGTTGTCCGGTGGTCATGACGCTTCGGGTTCGCGATTCCGTTGCGGCCGTATCTGGCGCAGGATCCAGGCCTTGGCCAGCCGGATCTCCCGGTCGACCGTCGCTTCCGAGACTTTCAGCGTCTCGGACAGCTCCTGGTAGGTGAGGCCGCCGAAGTAATGCAGCTCGACCATCTCCGCCAGGCGAGGGTTGTTTCCGGAAAGCCGTTGCAAGGCCTCATCGATTTCGAGTACATCGATATCACCAGCAGTGGCCGGCCCCAGCTCGAGCACGTCGAAATCATCTAACGAGCCGGTGGTCGTGCCGCCACGCTTCTCGCGGAAGCGCGTCTTGGCGTGATCTACGAGGATACGCCGCATCTGACGCGCGGCCACGGCAAAGAAATGAGCGCGGTCCTGCCAGGAGACATTCATCTCGACCAGCTTGACGAACGCTTCATGAACGACCGCGGTGGCCTGCAGCGTATGCCCGGGCCGCTCGCGTTTCATGTAGCGACGGGCACGGTTGCGCAGCTCTTCGTATATGAGCGGCGTCAGTCGTTCCAGGGCGCGGATGTCCCCTGACTGCCACGCAGACAACAGCCGTGTCACTGCCTGACGGTCGGGCGGTGGAATGGCCGCTGCGATTGTGTTGCTCAGTTGCAGGTCTCCGATGCTGGGCATGTTCTAAGTCTACCGGGCCAAGTGCGACAGTTTTGCACCCGGTGCGGCGGCGTGTCCGAGAGCTGCCCGCCAAATCCGCCCTACGACCGTCCCTGAATTCCAGCCCGGTCGCCTGTGTGGGGGGTCCCCCGCATGAGCGGCTGAGCGATGCGCTGATTGTTCCTTTTTTCGGCCAGTTGTCCAGTAGTCGCTGTGACGGCATTCACATTGACACGTCGCTTATGTCAGTGAATCGATCTAACCATGGATCGAAGTTTTAGCACTTTTTCCGGGAGGAAATCAGGTCATGCGTAATGTATTTGCAATTTCGATGGCGGTGGCAGGTGTTTTGTTCGCAGCATCCTCTGAGCCGCGCGCGGCGTCCGGGGTCTACTTCACAGATGGTGATTCGGGCACCAAGCGCCCCGTGCTGGCGCTGGCCGATGGC
>JBEVKA010000290.1:0-6199 GCA_040509855.1 Steroidobacter sp. | reverse complement strand
GGCTTGAAATCGTACGGCCCGTTGCGCAGGGAGATGCGGCCCCAGTGATTGGTGCGACCCCCGAGCATGCGTGCCCGCCACCACCAGAATTTTTGCGCGGCTTCGCTCGACGCACTCGAGTACGGCTCACCGGGGATTTGCCAGCCGCCGTCGATGGTGGCGTCATAGAAGCCGAATTCCTTGTCGGGCGTCGATGCGCCTCGCAACGGCGCCTGGTCCGGCGTTTGAAACATCGCTGTTTCGGTTTCCGGCACGTAGTTGCGACCTGCTTCGAGCATCAGCACTTTCGCGCCGTCGAGCGTGAGCGTGTACGCCGTTTGGCCGCCGGCGGCGCCGGAGCCGACGACGATGACGTCGTACTCTTTTTGTAGTCCTGCAGTTTCGATCAGCGGCATGGCTTACCTCCCTTGGTGGCTAGCCGAGTGTTCATTGCACTTGCTTCGGTGGGGCCGCACTGTCGCGCACGATCAGTTTCGTGGGCAGTTCGTGCAGCGCCGATTCGGGTTTGCCGCCGCTGAGCATTTCGAACAGCACGGACATGGCTTTGTTGCCGATCTCGCGTGTGGGTTGTTCGATGGTGGTGAGCGGCGGGTCGCAGAAGCTGGCGAATTCGATGTCGTCGAAGCCGACGACGGAAACATCGTGCGGCACCGAGCGGCCGGTGCTCTTCAGCCAGCGGATCGCGCCGAGCGCCATCTCGTCGTTGAAGCAGAACACCGCGGTCGGCGGCTCGCTGGTTTCGAACAAACGCGCAACCGCGTCGCGGCCGGAGCTCATCGAGAAATCGCCTTCGACGACCAATGTATCGTCCATCGAAATCTTGGCCGTCTTCAACGCAAGCTTATAGCCGCGAAGACGATCGCTAGTGAGCGGGCTTGACGTCGGACCGAGGATGGCGCCGATGCGGCGATGGCCGAGGCCGATGAGATAGGACGTCATCTCGCGAGCGGCGGCTACGTTGTCGATGCCGATGCGCGGGCAGGGAGCGTCGTCGATGTATTCGCACGCGTTGACCAGCGGAATTTCCAACCGGCCAGTGGCATCTCGCGCTGCCTTGGGCAGGCGTGGATGCAGTTGGATCAAACCGTCTGCCTGACGTGTTTCGACCAGGCCGACATAGTAGGCCTCGCGATCCTCGCGACCTTCGGTGTCTCCAAGCAGCACCGCATAGCCATGTTGTTGGGCGATCTGCTCGATGCCGCGAATGATCTCCGCGAAAAACGGATTGGCGATATTCGGCACCAGCACGACCACCGCATACGCGCGTTTGCTGCGAAAGTTGCGTGCGAGCAGGTTGGGTTTGTAGCGGCTGCGCTCGACCTGCGCGAGCACCTTTTTCAAGGTCTTGTCGGAGACCTTGTCGGGCGTGGTCAGTGCGCGTGAGACAGTGGCAATCGAAACGCCAGCCTGACGAGCAACCTGGCGAATCGAAGTGGCACGACTGGATGACACTGGATCAGCTCGTCGATCATGCGCCGCTGCGCTGGATCGACTCTGGTTTGAAGGCAAATGCAAACAACACGAACACGCCCGCCGCCAGCGCTGCTGGGATCAGCCAGATTGCTTTCCAGTCGTGGCCGCCGGTCAACGCATACTGATCGAAGATCATGCCGGCGACTTTGAAGCCCGCGAGCATGCCCACGCCGTACGTTGCCAGCGTAATCAGCCCCTGCGCGGAACTCTTGTATTGCTCGCCAGCTTTCGAGTCTGTGTAGATCTGCCCGGAGACAAAGAAGAAGTCGTAGCAGACGCCATGCAGAGCGATGCCGCCTATCAGCAGCACCAGTACGGAATCCTGCGCACCGAAGGCGAATAGCACATAGCGCAGTACCCACGCGGCCATGCCGATGAGCAAGGTCTTCTTGATGCCATAACGATTCAGGAACACCGGCAGCAACAGCATGAACAACACTTCGGACATCTGACCGATGGTCATCTTGCCGGTGGGATTGGCCACGCCGATTTCGGCTAGGAACAAATTGGTGTTCTGGTAATAGAACGCCAGAGGAATGCAGATCAGGACCGATGATAGGAAGAACACCGCGAAGTTCCGGTCCTTGAGCAAGCGCAGGGCATCCAGTCCCAGTGCTTGAGACACCACGCTCTGGGACGCGACACGAACCGGCGGCGTGGCCGGCAGGGTGAAGCTGTACACGCCCAAGATGAGCGAGGTGATGCTGCACAGGAGGAACGTGTTACGTAGTGCACCTGCTGCGACGGCCTGCTGCGCATCCCAGCCGATCGTGCTGATGAACAGGCCAGCAACGATCCAACCGATCGTGCCCCATACGCGGATCTTGCCGAACTGGGCCGCGGGATCGGTCAGCTGACGGAACGACACGGAATTCACCAGCGCCAGCGTCGGCATGTAGATAATCATGTAGCCGAGCACATAGGGATAGAACGATGCGAAGCCGCTGGAGCTGTACATCAGGTACATCAGCAGCGCGCCGATGAGATGGAGCACGCCCAGGATGCGCTCCGCGTTGAAGAAGCGATCCGCAACCAAACCGATGATGAACGGGGCAATGATCGCGCCCCAGCTCTGAGTCGAATACGCCTGTCCAATCTCGCCGCCGGGAGCGGAGAAGGTCGCGCCCAGGAAGGTACCCAACGTGACGAACCATCCTCCCCAGATGAAGAACTGGAGGAACATCATGACGCTGAGCCGAATGGTGATCGGATTCAAAAGTCCCCCAGTAACCCGTTCGCCGCGGGTCGTCCGACCGCCAGGGATGGCGGAAGTGCTGGCAATGCATGGAGCGATTGCCAGCCGATACGGCGTCAGGTCGCGTTTCGACTGCTTGGAGTTGGAAGCTGTAACGGGTTACATCGAAGGTTGCAGAAACGGGCGCTGCCTGTCAAACGAGAGATGACGGGCTGGCAATTGCTCATGCATTGCCAGCATTTCCGCCATCCATGGCGGTCACAGCGCCCCGGGCGATTATTTGCCCAGCCTGGCGACACTCACTTCCTTGAAATAGACGATGTCTTTTTCGCTGTGATTCTGCAGGCCGATGTAGCCGCTCGCCGCGCGCTTGCCGCGATCCGGCTCGTACTTCTGTTTCTTTTCCGGCACCGGATCGCCTTCGCGATATTCCGTGACCTTGGTGCCGTTCACGGTGACCGTGGTGCGCTCGTCCTGGATCTTGATCTCCATGGTGTTCCATTCCCCGACCTTCGGTTGAGCCAAGGTCTTGGTGAATGAATACAGCACGCCGGTGCGATGCCAGTCGTCTTCGCTGTCGTCGATCTGCACCTCGTAGCCTTTGTTCACGGGCATCCACGGCTCGGTGGGTTTTTCGGGAATGCGAATGAACACGCCGGAGTTGCCGCCGCCGTTGTCGTCCGGCGCGCGATACACGATCTTGATGACGGAGTTGGTGAACTTCTCGCCCGTGTACCACAGCAGGCCCATGCCGCCGACGGTCTTGAGCACGCCGTTCTCGACCACGACTTCGCCGGGGCCGACGTGTTGCCAGCCATCGAGGTTGCGGCCGTTGAACAGCGGCTTCCACTCCGCCGCCGAATTTTCAGCCGAGGCGCTCATCGCGCAGGTCGCGGCCAGGACCGCGAACCAAAGTTTGGATTCCATCGACATGAGAATGCTCCTTTGCTGATGTCTACGCTTTCAGCGTGCTCAGGTATTCAAAGCTGACGCGCACCGCGTCCAGCGTCGAGCCGGTGAAGTTTTCCTGCTCGACGAAATAGTGCTCGAGATGTTTCGGGTCGCAGGCGGCGAAGATGCTCTTCCAATCGATCTGGCCGCGGCCGACTTCGACGGTGTGCGGCTTCAGTTCGGTCGTGGATACCGGCGCACCCTTGGCCACGTCCTTCACGTGCAGCAGTGAAATACGATCTGAGTGCTTCTTGATGTACGCCACCGGGTCCACACCTGCCGCGACCACCCAGCCGAGGTCCAGCTCGAGGGTCACGAGCTTCGGATCCGTCGACTTCAACAGCTCATCGAGCCCGGTCACGCCGTTGTACGAGCGGAATTCCATATTGTGGTTGTGATAACCGGCCTGCAGCCCGGCCTTTTTCGCGACCTCGCCGAGCTTGTTCAGCTGTTCGGCGTTCCACTTCCAGTGATCGAGTGTGATGGCTTTGGCGAGCGCATCGCCTCCACCTGCGGTCGCACCGGGCGGCAGCGCGGGGAATGCACAGATGAAATATTTGGCGCCGACTTCGGCCGCGCCGTCGACGAGCTTCTGCATGTTCTTATGAATGTCGCCCATGCTGCTGTGGGCTGACGGCGCAGTCATGCCGTGATCGGCGAGCAGCTTGCGCAGCTCGGTGCCGGACTTGCCGTAGAAGCCGGCGGTTTCGACTTCGCGGTAGCCGATGGTCTGCAGCCGCTTCAGCGTGCCGAGCAGATCCTTGTTTGCTTCTTCTCGCACCGTGTACAGCTGTAGGCCGATCTGGCGACCTAAGGGCCCAGTGCCGGCGCCGGCGGCGAACGCTTTGACGCTGCTCATGGCCGCCACCATGGCGAATGAGCTGCATTCGAGAAAGGAGCGACGCGTGAGGGTCATGACGGAAGTCTCCTGGTGCAAATGTTTTCGTTGAAAGTTAACTGCCAATGGAAGTCCATTGATTCGACGCCGACGAGCGCAGCACCGCCTCGACGATGCTCATCGAACGCGCGCCGTCTGCGAACGTTGGCAATCCCGCATGCGATTCGCCGCGCATGGCCGCGTAGGAATCGCGCACGAAAGCTTCGAAGCAATCGCCCCAGCCTTGCGCGTGACCGGCGGGCAGGACCGTCAAGCGCTTCTGCTCTGGCGAGCCTTGCGACGGATCGCGCACGAACAGCGTCATGCCTTCGCGCTTGCCGATCCACAGCTGTTCGGGGCTTTCCAGATCGAAGATCGCGCTTTGCTTCGCGCCGTCGATCTCGAACCACAAGCGATTCTTGCGGCCGGCGGATACCTGGCTGATGGTGAGCGAGGCCAGCGTGCCTTTATTGGTGCGCAGGATCAGGCAGGCGACGTCTTCGGTGGAAACAGGTTTGGTCTCTTTGACTTCGCCGCTCGCTTGGAAGGCGACGCGACTCGCGGCGGCGGAACGCTCCGCGATCGGCGTTCCCAACGTCGCGACCAGCGACGTGAAACGTTCGCCCGTGATCCATTCGAGCAGATCGCACAAGTGCGATCCGATATCAGCGAACGCGCGCGAGGCACCACCAGCGGCGGCATCGACACGCCAATTCGTATCGCCCGCCTGCATCAGCCAATCCTGCAGATACGAGCCCTGAATCAAATACAACTTGCCGGTCTCATCGCTCTGCACGCGCGCGCGAGCTTCACGCACCATCGGATGAAAACGATTGATGAACGGCACCGTGCCGACGAGACCTTTGCTCTTGGCCAGTTCCGTCAAAGCCACCGCATCTTTCAGCGATGTGGCGAGCGGCTTTTCGCAGACGACGTGTTTGCCGGTCTCGAGCGCCGCCTGCGCGACTTCCATGTGCAGCGAATTGGGCGTGCAGATGTGGATCACATCGACGTCTTTATCTCGCGCGGCTTCCAGTCCCGACGCGAAGGTGCGAGGGACTTGCAGCGATTGCGCCGCCTCGGCCGAACGCTCTGGAGTGGAGGCGACGACGCCCACCACTTCGGCGCCGGCGAGCCGCGCACAACGTACATGAACCCGGCCGATGAAACCGGTTCCAACAACAGCCGCGCGTAATGGTTTGGACATACGAATTCGCTTCGAGAAGGGTGAGGGAGCGGAGGCCGCCCCGGCATATTTACACGCGGCCGGGTCGGATTTCACGTAGTAGTCGCGATAGGTCGAGGCTTTCGGATCGGTGCAGCCCACCAGGTTCAGCAGCTCGACTTTGCGAAAGTCGATCGGGTGCGATTCGCTTTGAAGCGCGATGTAGCCGCCTTCGATCAGTTTCCCGGAAGGCAGCGCGGCCGGATTGTGCTTGCTCACCCCATCACCCCCGAACTGAGGCAGCGCGTATTCGAGCACTTTTTCGCCGTTCACATAGTGAATGACGAGGCCCGCGCCGAGCACCAGGAACTCCGCTCGCACCCATTGCTCGCCGTCGAAGGTCTTCGAGTCCGAGCTCAAGCAATGGTCCGGGTACATGCTGCCGTTGAAGATGACTTCCGTGCCCGGCGAGCACATGTTCATCGTTGGCCGGGGCTGGCCGTCGCTGTTGCCGCCGAGGAACTGGCCTTCGATGGAA
>JBEVKA010000289.1:0-3483 GCA_040509855.1 Steroidobacter sp. | reverse complement strand
TCAGGTTGAAGTACAGCATGGCGTTGCCGCCAAGGTCGTTGGTGAAGAAGTGCGTGCCGACGTAGCGGTCGACCGTGAGCATCGTCATCACTGCCGTCAGCACCGGGAAGGCGGCGACGATCAGGATGTTGGTGCAGAGCGAGGTCCAGGTGAAGATCGGCATGCGCATCATGGTCATGCCCGGCGCGCGCATCTTGACGATGGTCGCGATCAGGTTCACCCCGGACAGCACCGTGCCGACGCCAGCCACCTGCAGGGCCCAGATGTAGTAGTCGACACCCACGTCCGGGCTGTAGGCCAGGCCGGAGAGCGGCGGATAGGCCAGCCAGCCGGTCTTGGCGAATTCACCGACGAACAGCGAGATCATCACGAGGATCGCGCCGCCGGTCGTCATCCAGAACGAGAAATTGTTGAGGAACGGGAAGGCGACGTCACGCGCGCCGATCTGCAACGGCACGATGTAGTTCATCAAGCCCGTGACCAGCGGCATGGCCACGAAGAAAATCATGATCACACCGTGCGCGGTGAAGACCTGATCGTAATGATGTGCGTTGAGATAGCCTTCCGAGCCACCGAATGCCATGGCCTGCTGCAGTCTCATCATGATGGCGTCGGCGAAGCCTCGCAGCAGCATGATGATGCCGAGGATCATGTACATGATGCCGATGCGCTTGTGATCGATGGTGGTGAACCACTCGCGCCACAGGTAGCCCCACAGCTGATATTTGGTCACCGCCGCGAGCAGCGCCATGCCGCCGATCGCCACGGCCACGAACGTCGCGATCAAAATCGGCTCGTGCAGCGGCAACGCAGCCCACGACAGGCGGCCGAAGATCAGCTGCATCAGCGGCGAATTTTCGTGAGGCATCTGCATTATCGCGAACTCGATGGAATTTCGGAGTCGACCAGCAGCGCACCGGACTTTGAACCCGGCATCGGCAAGCCCGCGCCACGCAGCGGCGAACGATCGACTGGGGGCGTCGCAACGCTTTCGTGTTTCTCTTCGTGGGCGTGCGCCATCATTTCATGCATGCATTTCTTGCCGGGCTCGACGCACAGGCCGAGGATGGCCTCGTAGAGCCTGGCGTCGACGCCGGCGAAATATCGCACCGGGTCGCGCTCGGAAGGTTTGGCCAGTTGCAGATACAAATCGCGCGACAATCGTTGCTGAGCCGTCATTGCGGTCGCGACCCAGCGATTGAACTCCGCCTCGTCCAGGCTGCGCATCTTGAAGCGCATGCCGGAGAAGCCGGCGCCGCTGTAGTTCGAGGAGAAACCTTCCGACTCGTGGACGGCGTTGGACACGCCGTGCAAACGCGTCTCCATGCCAGGCATCGCATAGATCATGCCGGCGAATTCCGGGATGTATAACGAGTTCATCACCGACGAGGCGGTGATTCGCAACGACACAGGCTGATTCACCGGCACCGCCATTTCATTGACCGTGGCGATACCGTACTGGGGATAGATGAACAACCATTTCCAGTCGAGCGCAATGACATTTACCTGCAGCTCGTTCGTATCCGCCGCCACTTCCTGCCCCGGCGCGATGCGATCGAGCGGACGATACGGATCGAGCAGATGCGTGCCGAGCCAGGTGAGCGCGCCGAGACAGATGATGATGAGCAGCGGCGCCGACCAGATCACCAGCTCCAGGCGCATGGAGTGATGCCACTCCGGCTCGTAACGCGCCTCGCGATTGTTGTGACGATAGCGCCAGGCGAACACGATGGTGAGCGCCATCACCGGTATGATGATGAGCAGCATCAGCAGCGTGGACATTATCAACAGATCGCGCTGCTGGACGGCCACGTCGCCGGAGGGATTGAGCACCACCATGTCGCAGGCGGACAGCAACACGCACGCAGACAGCACGGCGAGGGTGCGCAATCGCCGACTCATTGTTACGTTCATGGATACGAGATCCGGCATAGATGAGCATGGAGGATAGTCAACGTGCCGCTCCGGGGACATTGGGCGTTTTGCCCAATGGTCCAATACCCCGCGCGGCGCTATAACTACGGCCACTGTCTAATACGGAGTGAGCTATGAGCGCCTCGCCAACCGGTGCGCCTACCTCATCGCTGGAACGCGATGCCCGGCGAACCAACGAAGCGCATGCCGGCGAAGTGCGGCCGGGCGACATGGCCATCGGCGTCATCATCGGCCGTACTTCGGAATTCTTCGACTTCTTCGTGTACGCCATCGCTTCGGTGGTGGTGTTCCCGAAGCTGTTTTTTCCTTACGTAGACGCGCTCACGGGTACTTTGTACTCGTTCGCCGTGTTCGCGCTCGCGTTCATCGCTCGCCCCATCGGCACAGTAATTTTTACCGCGATCGACCGTGCCTACGGCCGCGGCATGAAACTCACCGGCGCGCTGTTCCTGCTCGGCACCTCGACGGTGGCCATCGCATTCATCCCCAGCTACAACGATATCGGGGCTGCCAGCGCCTATGTGCTCGGCCTGCTGCGCATCGGCCAGGGTCTGGCTTGGGGCGGCGCGTGGGACGGTCTCGCATCGCTGCTCGCATTGAGCGCGCCTCAGAAGCGACGTGGTTATTACGCGATGATTCCGCAACTGGGCGCTCCGCTCGGGCTGATGATCGCGAGCGCGCTGTTCGCCTACATCATCGGCAATCTGTCCGCGGCGGACTTCCTCGACTGGGGCTGGCGCTATCCGTTCTTCGTGGCATTCGCCATCAACGTGGTGGCGCTGTTCGCGCGCCTGCGCATCGTCGTCACGCCGGAATACACCAAGCTGTTCGAATCGCGCGAACTGCAGCCGGCGCCGATCATGGAAACATTGCGCCATAGCGGCCGCTTCATCGTCATCGGTTCGTTCGCACCGCTGGCCAGCTTCGCGCTGTTTCACATGGTGACCGTGTTCCCGCTGTCGTGGGTGTTCCTGTACACCAAGGAAGGTCCGGAGCGCTTCTTGATGATCGAGGCCATCGGTGCGGCATTCGGTGTCGCGGCCATCATGGCGTCCGGCTGGCTCGCCGATCGCGTCGGCCGCCGCACGCTGCTCGCCGCTACTGCCGCTGCCATCGCGGCGTTCAGCGGCTTCGCGCCTCAGTTACTCGCGGCCGGCGAGCTGGGCGAGATCGTGTTCATGATCTCGGGCTTCCTGTTGCTCGGTCTCGCGTTCGGCCAGGCCTCCGGCGCGGTGGCGTCGAACTTTCCGATGAACTATCGCTCCACCGGCTCGGCGATCACGTCGGATCTTGCGTGGTTGTTCGGCGCCGGCTTCGCGCCGTGGGTCGCGCTGGAATTGTCGAGCCGCTTCGGCCTGGGCTGGGCGGGCGCGTATCTGTTGTCCGGCGCGGTGGGCACGCTGGTGGCGCTGTTCGTCAACAGACAAATGGTTCAGGATCATCGAACCTGACAGAATCGCCGGACCTTTCCGTCCGGTGGTTCTCCCATGCCAATACGTTCGACTTCCGCTCTCCTCGTCACCTTGCTGGCGACCTCGCTGCTGGTCG
>JBEVKA010000288.1:0-4082 GCA_040509855.1 Steroidobacter sp. | reverse complement strand
CGCGAAACCGGACGTGTGTTCCGCGTGCCCAACGAGCTGTTCGCCGAGAACTCGTGGATACAAGTGATGATGGGCCAGGGCATCGTGCCCAAGCAGCATCATCAGGTGGCGGACCTCATGGGAGATGTGGAGCTGTCGCGCTTTCTCGATGGCATCAAGTCGCAGGTCGACAGCACTCTGCAACAGCTACCGACGCATCAGTCGTACGTGGAGCAGTACTGCAAGGCGACCGGCTGAGACTCAGCGGCCGAACAGCGCTTGGAGCATTTTCTTGCCGTGCCATGCGAAACGGGCACGGCGGCTCATCTTGTTCAAGCTGAAATAAATGCGCTGCTGTCCGCCGAAGGCGCGAAAGAAACGTTCGATGCTCTCGACCATGGAGCCTGTCATGTCGAACTCAGTGCTACGCGCGCGAGAACGAACCAGGGCCTCCCACATCAGCAAGCTGTGAGCGCCGCTAGTACGCAACTCGGGATCGGCGCCACCGGCGAGGTAGTACGTCGTCGTGGCGTCCCACACTAAATAAATGGCGGCGTGGATCGCTCCGCGTTCATCGCGGGCTACCAGCATTTCGCGACGACCCCGCTCCGCGCACGCCGCGTTCAACCGATGCATCGCGGGTGAGTCGAAAGGATTCGGATTGCCCTGACGCGCATAAGTCTTGCCGATGAGGCGAATGCATTCGGCCACGTCATCGATGGTCTCGACTCGCAACTGTTTGCGCGCCTTACGACTCTCGCGGCGAATGTTCTCTCGGAGCGCGTCCCACAACTCGGTCTCGCTTCGAGTGAGATCGATGACGTAGGTGTAACGAGCCGATTCCTCGAAACCAGCCCACACGAACGGCAGCACATTGGTGATGCCGCTGTGACAATTGACCTGGAGAATATCGTACGGAGGCAATTGTTCGAGCAGCGCGACGGTCAGATCTTTTTCCAACTCATAACGACGCGAGCTCTTGGTGGCGTCGCCGAGATCCAGCCAGGGGCCGAGTCGATGCGTCAGCGGTGGCAGTGTGATGACATCGAACAGGCCGCGACGCTCTTGATAGATGGGCCAGCGTGCTCGCACTACGCCGCCCGATGTGACTGTGATATCGCGCCACGCGCCCGGAGCCACTGCGTCGAGCCACCATGGCTCCTGAAATATGCAGTAGCTCATCGGCCGCGTCGTTGCGGCTGCCGTCGTGTCCGGCTGTGAAACTGGCATTGCCGTCGTTGTCGTCGTCGCGCGTTCGGCGCGGAAGTCCAATCGATTTGCAGTGATCGCCGTGGCCATCGCGGTGTCATTCGTGCCCGACGGCGATTTGGAGCCCGCGGCAGGAATCGATTCGAACGGACGATGCGCCAAGGAGGAGACTTCGCTAATGGGGGTCACGCGTACTCTGACGATAGTAGTTCAATTCAGGTGGCAGTGTTCACATAACCGAGCGCGATGGCGCGCATTCAGTCATGCCGTGACGGGGAGGCGCCGCAATAGTTGTAAATTTTTGTGACACTTCGCGATCCTTGCGCTGGTGAGGAAACGTTTGTTTCGTCGGCCGCGGGATCTGCATCAATTGCGGTGGAGCCAGCGCGGTTCCATCCACGCGCACATTCGAGTCAGGTGCGCGAATTGACCCCTGGCAGCAATCGTATTAGGTTGCGCCACCTGCCCATCCGCATCCATCGATGGGAGCGGCAGAGAACTAGGGGAGTCCCGCCAGGGGACTGAGAGGCCATCGGCGCGCACGCGGCATGGCGACCCTTTGAACCTGATCCAGTTGGTACTGGCGTAGGAAAGTTTGCTGAAAGAAAGCATGACCACCAGCGATGGTGGGAATGCTGGCAATGCATCGAGCAATTGCCCGCCGACCTTTCAGCTCATCACCCGCTCTGGCATCACGGATCTCCATCGCCTCGCTGACAGGAGTTTGGAGATGAATGCCGTTTCGCTTGCCGTCACGTCCGAGCCGCTGCGCGCCTCGCGCAAGATCCACCGACCCGGCTCGATCCATCCGCAGCTTCGAGTGCCGATGCGCGAGATCGCGCTACATCCGTCGGCGAATGAGCCGCCGCTGATCGTTTACGACGCTTCGGGCCCGTACACGGATCCCAACGTCCGCATCGACATTACTCGCGGCCTGCCTCGCCTGCGCGAGGAGTGGATCGCCGCTCGCAATGACGTCGAGCGAGCACGAAACGGCGCAGCCGTCACGCAGCTCGCGTATGCGCGAGCCGGCATCATCACGCCGGAAATGGAATTCGTCGCGATTCGAGAGAATCTCGGCCGCGAACGACTGCACGAAACGGCGAAGCGCGACGGCAATGCCTGGGGCGCAGCGCTGCCCGATTTCGTGACTCCAGAATTTGTGCGTGCGGAAATCGCCGCTGGCCGCGCCATCATCCCGGCGAACATCAATCATCCCGAGTCCGAGCCGATGGTCATCGGCCGCAACTTCCTGGTGAAGATCAACGCCAACATCGGCAACTCGGCGGTCAGTTCCTCGATGGCCGAGGAAGTGGACAAGATGGTGTGGGCCATCCGCTGGGGCGCCGACACGGTGATGGACCTCTCCACCGGCCGCAACATCCACCAGATTCGCGAATGGATCCTGCGCAACGCGCCCGTGCCCATCGGCACAGTGCCCATCTATCAAGCGCTGGAGAAAGTCGGCGGCGTGCCCGAGCAGCTGAGCTGGGAGATATTTCGCGACACGCTGATCGAACAGGCCGAGCAAGGCGTCGACTATTTCACCATCCACGCCGGCGTTCGGCTGCATTACGTGCCGCTGACCGCGAAGCGCGTGACCGGCATCGTCTCGCGCGGCGGCTCGATCATGGCCAAGTGGTGCCTGGCTCATCATCGCGAGAGCTTTCTCTATGAGCACTTCGAAGAAATCTGCGATATCTGCCGCGCCTACGATGTGAGTTTCTCGCTGGGCGACGGCTTGCGCCCCGGCTCCATCGCCGACGCGAACGACGCTGCTCAATTCGCCGAATTGGAAACATTGGGCGAGCTGACGCGCATCGCCTGGGCCAAGGACTGCCAGGTGATGATCGAGGGACCGGGTCACGTCCCCATGCACAAGATCAAAGAGAACATGGACAAGCAGCTCGCCCACTGCGGCGAGGCGCCGTTCTACACGCTCGGGCCGCTCACCACGGATATCGCGCCTGGCTACGATCACATCACGTCCGCGATCGGTGCGGCGATGATCGGCTGGTTCGGTACGGCGATGCTGTGCTACGTGACACCCAAGGAACATCTCGGACTGCCGGACCGCAACGACGTCAAGACCGGCGTCATCACGTACAAGATCGCCGCGCATGCGGCCGATCTCGCCAAAGGGCATCCCGCCGCTCAACTGCGAGACGACGCGCTCTCGCGGGCCCGCTTCGATTTTCGTTGGGACGATCAGTTCAATCTCTCGCTCGATCCCGACACGGCGTGCGCCTTCCACGATGAGACGATGCCACGCGAGGCACACAAGCTGGCGCACTTCTGCTCCATGTGCGGACCGAAGTTCTGTTCCATGCGCATTTCGCACGAGCTGCGCGAGGAAGCGAGCAAAGGCATGCAGGAGATGTCACTGAAGTTTCGTGAGGCCGGTGAGCTGTACGTTCCTGCTCAGAGCGACGGCTGACATGGACGTGACCATCATCGGCGCGGGCGTGGCAGGCCTGTGCTGCGCTGTCGAGCTTGCCGAGCGCGGTGTTGATGTTGAAGTGATCGAGCGCAGCGAGCACCTCGGCGCAAACAGTTGCTCCTGGTATGCGGGCGGCATGCTCGCGCCCTGGTGCGAGCTGGAAACGGCCGAGCCACTCGTCGCTCAGCTGGGTGTAGAGAGCATTGAATGGTGGGGCCGGCACTTCTCTGGCCTGGTGCGCAATGGCAGCCTGGTCATCGCGCACGGGCGCGATCGTGCCGAACTCGCCCACTTCGCGCGTCGTACGCAGCACTACCAAGCGTTGAATCGTTCCGACATCGGCGAACTCGAACCCGATCTCGCCGGTCGTTTCGAGCAGGCGCTGTTCTTCGCGGATGAGGCGCATCTCGATCCGAGAGCCGCGTTGGCCGCGCTCGCGCAGAGGCTTGAAGAC
>JBEVKA010000287.1:0-12732 GCA_040509855.1 Steroidobacter sp. | reverse complement strand
TGCATCCGTTCTGGCCGCTGGACAATCGCTGGTTCTATGGCGATTCGATATTCATCATCGAGCCATTGTTTTGGGCCGCATGCGCGCCGCTCGCATTCCTGTTCAGAACCACACCGGCGCGCTTCATTGTCTGGCTGGTGATGGTGATGGCGATCGGTTTGGTGTTTTTCACCGGGCTGGTCGCAATACCCATCGCCGCTGGATATTCGCTGCTCGTGGCCGCGATGCTGCTGGTTGGATGGCGCACACCGCCGCGCGTATCGCTCGCAGCCGGCATCACGCTGTGGCTCGGCGTGACGTTGATGTTCGTGCTGGTCGGGCACTCGGCAAAATCACGCATCGCCGAGATAGCCGCGCAACAGTTCCCTGACAACAAGTTGCTCGATCGCGTGGTCACACCCATGCCGACCAATCCGTGGTGCTGGGAAATCATGCTGGTGCAAAAGGAAGGAGACAGCGCGGTGATCCGCCGTGCGATGTTCGCGCAGTCACCGTCGATCTTTGCAGCAGATGAATGTTTGACTCGCAGCCTCAGCATGCCGCTGAGCGCACCGCTGGTCGACGTGCCGCGCGAAAACACGCCGGAGTTGAAATGGTACGGGCAAATCACCTCGCCGCTCGATCAACTGCGCAGCGTGGCGAAGACCAATTGTGAAGCGGCCGCCGCGTTACGCTTCATCCGCGCGCCCTGGCTGGCAACCGTGGAAGATGAGCGAGTGCTCGGCGACCTGCGTTACGACCGCGAAGCCGAGCTGAGCTTCACCGAAATCGCAATCGACGACTCGCCGAACTGTCCGATATTCGTTCCGCGATGGACGCCACCGCGAAACGATTTGTTAGAACCGTCGGACCCGCAGCTTACTTACGCTTCGCCGTGAACGTGCCTTCGCCGAACTGGCCGAACACCGCCTTGCCTTGCATGGTGTCGCCTTCGACGGTGCCGGTGTAGTCGAGCTTCAGATCCGTGCCACGCATGTTGATGACGAAGTCGAACTCGATCGCGACGCCATTCACCGAACCGGTGTAGTCGACGGCGCCAGCCCGACCGGTGATCGTGCCTGCCAACGCATTGCCCGTCTGGCGCACCGTCATACGCGCGTCTTCAGTGCCGACCTGACTCTCGGTCGTCAGCACCCATTCTCCCGACAGGTCCGCGCCCTTCGCCTTGGACGCTTTGGGCTGCGACGGCGTCGAGACGCATGCTGTGACCAGCAAAGCGATACTCGCAAGCGCCGCCAGCCACGACACATTACGCAATGAACTCATTGATACTCCCTTGATATGGATCGTTAGCTTACCGGCACCACGTGACAAACGGGTCAAGAAAGGTTGTGGATCCATCGCGTCGGAGAAAGTCAGTCTATTGTCAGCTGCAGCCGCTAAGCTTGCTGACTCGTCCCAGCCCTACGCCAGGTGTATCAATGACTCTGAATCGCCTCTTGTGTTCCGCCGTGATCGTGGCGGCGTTGATTCCAGCCGTCGTGGCGACGGCCGAACCCACCGCCAAGGAATTGCAGCACGCCCGGCACGAACATTACGAAGAGCTCGGCGACGCCTTCAAAGTCGTGCGCGATCAAACGCGCGCCAGCAGCCCTGACCTGGCGGCAATCAAGACGGCGGCGAAGAAGGTCAACGACGCGTCGGTGAATCAAGAGCAATGGTTCAAGACAGGCACCGGCCCGGAAGCGGGCAAGACCGGAGCGAAAGCGGAGATCTGGAGCAATCCGGCCGAATTCAAAGCGGCGATGAAACTCTTCAGCGACGCGGCTCCGAAGCTGCATACAGCGGCCGACGCAGGCGATGTGGCTGCGATCAAGACTGCGTTCGGTGATGTAGGCAAGTCGTGCAAGAATTGTCACGACAAGTTCCGCATCGATCATCACAAAAAAGATTGAGCCGTTGGCGCATCACGCCCGAGCAAAGGCATTTCCTCGGGCGGAGGTCAGTCGCTCCCCTAATCTGCGAGCCGCGCACCGTGATGCACCTGTCACTCTGGGTGCGGATAAGTAGTTTCCTGTCTTAGATGGACGTCCACTCCAGCCGACTACAGGTTGGATGAAACGTTACGCCACACTGCTCGCAACTTGCGCGGCGCTGCTATTGCAACCTGCGTTTGCCGCCGATTCGCTGCATGCGAAGCTCGAAGCGAACAAAGTCATTCGCGGCACCGACGGCACGGAACAACTCTCGATCGTCGACTCGGCCAGGCCGGGCGACGTCGTCGAATACCGTGCCACGTACACAAATGTTTCCAGCAAACCTTTGCATGACGTGATGGCTACGTTGCCGGTGCCCGGCATCGGCATCGAGTTCCTGCTCGACACCGCCCGGCCCGCAGGCGTCGAGGCGAGTCTCGACGGCATGTGGTTTGCGCGAGCGCCGTTGAGACGACTGGTGAGAACCGCGGACGGCAAACCTCAGCAGCAACTCGTCCCCACGGCGCAGTATCGATTCCTGCGCTGGCCCATCGGCGACCTGGCGCCCGGCGAGAGCAAATCGGTGAGCACGCGCGTGCGCCTGACCAGCGGCCCGATACTGACCACGAACTGAGCTTGCTCGGCCGGAGCATCGTCAGTACTCTTCCCGTCCCCATCCACCCACTCGAGAGGTCCGCTAGAACTATGACTGTGCGAACTGCGATCTCCGCCGGGTCGATGCAAGCCCTTCAGGTCGGCGCTTCCAACTGACCTTCGCCCGCAGCTCGCGGGCAGCTTTCGCGTTCACCCCGGCGCTGGTGCGCCTGTTCCGCTTGGCGGAGCAGCCGTTGTGTCGTTTCGACCTCGGGGTTCACGCATGTTCACGACTCATTCCTTGCTCCAGCTCGGCTGGCGTCCATTTCATTCCCAGCAACTCACTCTTGAAGAGCTCGATACTGGCTATCCCGCACGCGTCAGCAACGTGCATCGTAGTGGCCTGGTCGTTGTTTCCGAACGCGGCACACACAGCGTGTCGATCCCTGCTCGTGTGACGGAACCACTCGCGCGACCTGTCACGGTCGGCGATTGGGTGCTCGTCGAAACAGAAGCATTGCGAGTACAACGTGTCATCGACGCATACGGCGTCATCACGCGCGTTGCAGCTGGCAGCGAACATCGCTTGCAGACAATCGCAGCCAACCTCGACACCTTGTTCGTCGTGACCTCGTGCAATGACGACTTCAATCGTTCGCGCCTGGAACGTTATCTCGCAGTTGCCTATGAGGCGCGAGTCGATCCGGTCGTGGTGCTCACCAAGGCCGACCTTTGCGAGCACGTGGACGAACTCATCGATCAGGCTCGCTCGCTGGCAACAACGTTGCAGGTGATTGCAGTGAATGCCACAGCACCCGCGGCGGCGGCGGCGTTAGAGCCGTGGCTGCAAGCGGGACAGACAGTCGCGTTCGTCGGCTCATCCGGCGTCGGCAAATCCACGCTGGTCAACACGCTGATCGGCCATGCATCGCAAGCGACCGCGGGCATTCGCGAGGATGACAGCAGAGGCCGTCACACCACGACCGCGCGTGAAATGTTTGTTCTGGCGAGTGGCGCCTGGGTGATCGATACGCCAGGCATGCGCGAGTTGAAAGTCGGCGCGGTGGAGAGTGGCTTGCGAACAGTGTTCGACAACATCGAAACCCTCGCGAGCCAATGTCACTTTCGCGATTGTCGTCACGAAGCCGAAGCGGGCTGCGCTGTGCTGGCTGCAGTCAC
This sequence comes from Steroidobacter sp., assembly GCA_040509855.1. Classification (GTDB taxonomy): domain Bacteria; phylum Pseudomonadota; class Gammaproteobacteria; order Steroidobacterales; family Steroidobacteraceae; genus Steroidobacter. The sequence continues at coordinate 9,043 of JBEVKA010000287.1, read as the reverse complement.
TGCAGGTCAACTCGATCCTCGCCGCCTGGCGAGTTATCACAAGCTACAGCGTGAAGCCGCTCGTGCCGCCATGAGCACCGCCGACCGCCGCGAACGTGAACGCCGCTTCGGTCGCATGTATGCGTCGGTCACGCAAATCAAGCGGAAGAATAAGGAGTAGCCATACCAGCGATTACTGACACAGACACACGCCGCAGGAACCCGCTGCCGCGCGGCGGGTTACATACGCATTCGAGTGAGGAGAGTGTCCAATGATCGATCAACAGCAGGCATCGAGCTTCAAGAACCGGCTGCGAGACCGCGCGATGCAATTACGCGACGAAGTGCAACAGACCCGGGAGCGAACGCTGCAGGAAGCGCCAGCGAATGTCGCCGATCGGGCCCGCGACCGCGAGGACGATTCGTTCGCGGACCTGATCGCGGACACCAACCTCGCAGAGATGGATCGCGACGTCGACGAGCTGCGCATGATCGACTCAGCGCTGCAGAGAATCTCGGCCGGAACTTACGGTGAGTGCGTCGACTGTTCGCAGCCGATCCCGCTCGCCCGCCTGGACGCCGAGCCTACTGCGGAACGCTGCGTTACGTGCCAGGAGCTGTACGAGAGGACACACGCGTCGGCCCGGACGCCGAGCCTATAGCCGGCATCTCGTCGGCGCTCGCGATCATCAAACAATCGTTGAACGCCATGACCATATATTCGTAGCTCTTGCGGATCGCGGCCGAAATCGCCGCGATCTCTCTCGACGAAGCGCTCGGGCCGATCAGCGTCGCAATGATCTCCAGCGCTTCCCATGGATGAGTGTCGTCATACTGAGCATGCATGCGCAGCCACTTCATGGCCTTGCCACGCTCGTCCGGCGCGAACTGGTTGGAATATTCCGTCGAGGCGCACACCATCGTGGTCCACTCGCCGGTGGCGCCTTCGATCGCGTAGTTGGTCGCGGCCATGGCCACCGCCAGCGGATCCACGTGGCACGTGCGCCAGCACCAATGACTCAAAGCGTCCATCGCGCCCGAGCGCGTCGCCAGAAACAGCTCTTCGCGGCCGACACCGTGGGCTCGCGCCCAATCGATCCAATATTCGACGTGGTTCTGTTCGACGCGAATGTTTCTAATCAGGTAGGTGCGCGCCATGGACTGGCCGGGACCGTCGTCGTAGCGCACCTTGAGCAGGTTCATCGCCATGTCTTGCGGGAACTGCTCGATCACCGGCCACAGGCCGGTCAGGAAACGCCACATGGCCGGTGCCGGCAACGTGCCGTCCCGCATGCAGCGGACTAGCGCGTGATTGACGACTTCATGGCGTGCGGCGGCGCATTCGTGAACGATGTCCCGCAGCCAGGCGGGATAGCTGTTCACGTCCATCAACGGGCCAGTGCGTACGAACAAACCGTCCATGTCCCACTCCCATTATGTTTCACGGACGCCGCGATTCCGCTGCGGCGTCCCATCACATCCCTGCGAGGAGTTTAGCAGCCAGCGTTATTTACGATCTGGCCTATTTTCGATCAGGAAAGCTCTCCAGCACCTCGGCGACCACCGAACGGATTTCGTCCTCGTTCAGTTCCGCCTTGGCGAAACTGGCGTCGAGCGAGCCGCTCCACACCTGGGCGTTCTTGGCCGCGTCGACCACGTCGATGGTGAAGGTGCCGGACTGCCCTTTGCGCTTGCCGATCGGCAGGCTCACACCAATGCCGCCGCCGATCCCGCCCGAACCGCCGCCCGCGCCTACGCCGACACTGGGTTTGCTTTTGGGCACTTCGTGCACGTCCAGCACATAGGTAACGCGACAGTTCGCGGTCTCTTTGGGCGCTTCGCTGTAACCCTTTTCCTTGAGCTTGGCCATGACCTCGCGTTGTACACGCTGCTCGGTGAACGACGCTGGCTGCTGCGCCGTGGGGATCCAGGTGAATGACTGGCAGCTCGGCAGGCCGGTTTCAGCCATGTCCACGCGCACGTCCGACTGCGGTTGCATGCTGGCGCAACCCGTTACCAACGTAGCGCCAGCGAGCATGGCGGACACACATAGAAATGTTTTCATGGCTCAACCTCAAGGATCATATTCGTAATGCCACGGCTCGTAGGGCGACTGCAGCGGGCCGCGAAATTTGCCGCCCTCGGCCGCCACCCGCAATTTTTCGGTCCAGCCGGGCGTATCCCAATTGCGTTTGACCGTGGCCGTCTCGGTAGGCGCCACGATGGCGCCGTCTTTCATGATCTGAAAATCGATGGCTCGCAGTTGCCCGTGCCGTGAAATGCCGGGTGCCGCGAGCGCCGCCGCCGTCGGCGGGCGCCAGCCGGTGAGAAATTTCTCGAACCGCTGCACCGACTGCGCTTCGGATGGCGACTCATACGCAGACTTTTGCATTTCGGCCAGGGCCGACTTGTGTAACTGGTTCGCGGCTCGCTCGACCGACCTGTTGCTGTTGTAACGTGAGATCTGCAATTCGAGGCTGCGCGCCTCGGTGTTCGCGTACAGCGTATACCCGGGATTCTGCGCTTCGAAACGGCGCCGGACGTTTTCCGTTTCCGCAAGCAACGCTCGATACTCGGCGGATTTGGTGTGTGCCTTGATCTGCTCGGCGGTCCAGCTCCAGCGAGTGCGCAAGTTATCGCCAGCTCGCAGATACGAGCGCGCGGCGAGCAGCTTGCGCGGCGTGCCTTCGATGTCCTCCAACGCTTGGACCGCGTGCGCCGGCAAAGTGGCAGTCACGCGATCCAGATATTCCCGCACCCGGTCTGGCTCTTCCGCCAGCAGCGGCGACGCCAGCATCAAGGCGAGCGACCCAACGATGAGCCATCGTCCCGTCACTCGCCCGGCTCCATCACACCACGGTCGTGGTGGGCACGGCGGGCTCGATTTCCTTTTCGATGACGATCGAGCCCTTCAGCACCAGCGCGGCGATCGCGCCGATGGCGGCGAGCTGCGGCGCCAGCAAAGTGCCGACGACGCCGAGCGTCAGCGGAATATCGATCAGCACGCGACCCTCCTCGTTCTTGATGATGACGCGCCGGACGTTACCCGCGCGGATGATCTCCTTGATCTTGCCGATGAGCGTATCGCCGCTGAACTGAAATTCTTCTGAACGCGGCGGTACGGAACCGGTGGAATTCGTTTCGACCATGGCCATTGCTCCTTCGCTTGCGCTTACCCAATCAACTCTTTCAACTTGGTGTGTCCGGTGCGCGACATGGGCAACTTGGTGCCATCCGCGAGAATGGCCAGCCAGCTGTCCTTGCCGTACAGATCGATCCGCGCCAGGCGTTCCACGTTCAGAATGAACGAGCGATGGATACGCACGAAACGCGTGGGATCGAGCTGAGTTTCCAAATCACTCATGGTCTGCTGCTTGCGCAGACGCTTGCCGGCGGCCGCGAACGACAGGTAGTCGTCCTGCGCCTCGATGTAGTCGATGCGCTCCAGCGGCAGCACGTGCACGCGCCCTTCGTGGCGAATCAGAATGCGTTCCAACGTGCGGCCCGGAGGCCGAGCCGCCGCAGACAACTGTTCCGCCGACGGCGCCGGCGTGCGATTACGCATGCGCTCGGCCGCTCGTTCGACTGCTGCTGCAAGACGTGGGGGCTCGACGGGCTTCAACAAGTAGTCGACCGCATGAACTTCGAAAGCGCGTAACGCGTACTCATCGAACGCCGTGGTGAACACGACCGCCGGCGCGCGCTCGCCCAGCAGCTCCAGCACTTCGAAGCCCGACAGCTTGGGCATCTGGATGTCCAGGAACATCAGGTCGGGATTCAACTCCTCGGCCAGCTTCACCGCTTCGAAACCGTTGGCCGCCTGGCCGACGATCTCCACGTCCGGCAGCTTGAGCAAATGTTCCGACAGGATGGAGCGGGCCAGGGTTTCATCGTCCACGATCAGGACACGCACGGAATTCCCCTCACGTCGTTACGGTGTGGCTGCTGACGGCGGGCAGCAGGATGGAAACGCGAAACGCGGTCTCGCTGGCGTCCACGTCGACACTGGCGCGATGGCCGCACAATGTTTCGACGCGCGAGCGCACGTTAACCAGCCCGACGCCGGTGCTGCGTGAAGGCGGTCGATCCGGATCGCAGGGATTGGCGACCACCAGCTCGAGAAAACCTTCGCGCCGGCGCGCCTGCACGCAGACTTCGCCGCCTTCGAGCATGTGCGCCACGCCGTGATGGACCGCGTTCTCCACCAACGGCTGCAGCATCAATGGCGGCACTGATACGTCCTTCACATCGTCGGCGATGTCGAAGTTGGTGCGCAGACGATCGCCGAAGCGCACCTTCTCGATCGCCAGGAACGTTTCCGCCAATGAAACCTCCTCCGCCAGCGGGATCGCCTGTTGCCGCGCCAGGGTCAGGCTCTTGCGAAAAAAGTTCGCCATCAGAAAACACATCTGGCGTGCGGCCGTGGTGTCGTTGCCGATCAGCGCCGCCACCGAATTCAAACTATTGAACAGGAAATGCGGATCGAGCTGCGCGCGCAGCGACTTCAACTCGGCCTCGCGCGCCAAGACCTGCAGTTCCAACGCACGCCGCTCGGCGTTGCGCGAACGTTGAAAGGCGCCCGCGAGATAATGCCCCAACACCGCCAGCGAAATTCCGATCGCGCCGGCGAATATCAACAGCGGCAACATTCCGGTGGCGGTGTCGCTGTATTCTTGCCCTTCGGGCAACAACCACCTCGCCCAACCGTACGCGAGCGCGATCCAGACGATCAGCGACACCATGCCCGCGATCGCCCACGTGGCCGCCATGCGTGTCACCGGCGTATCGCCCGGCGGCATGGCCTGCACCACATACCAGAACGACAGCGACTGTAATCCCAGCGCGACCGCGATCGGCACCGCGAATTCGAGCGACCATGCCACCGGCGCCTTGGCGCCGAACACGAACACGACGGTCAGCAGCAGTCCGAACACCACCCACACGGCGAGGTACAGCAGCAACCGGCCGCGATGTTTGAAGATCGGATGCATTTAGTTTTTGATTTCCACGCCTGCCATGACGACCATGCCCTTGATGATGAGCGTCTTGGTGGGCACCACGGTGGTGGGCCGACGCTTGTCGATGAAGCCGGCGAGCAGCGTGGTGACTTCGCTGGTCACAGTCCAGTCCGGCGGCACGTAGATTTCCACGCCGCCCCAGAATGCGAATATTTCGATGATGGCGCTGTCGCCTTCCATGCGCGCGCTGCTCAGATCGAGTTTGATGCCGCCCATGACGGCGCTGAGATCGGCCCCGCGAAACGGCCGCGACACCGGACGCAGCTCGCATCCGGAAAGCATGGCGAACGAACGCACGAACTCTGCATGATCGGCGGCCGGCGCCGCGGTGCTCTCGCTTTCGCTTCCGCCCTCGGCCGTGCTCGAACTGGCTGCCGGTTTCGATTTGGAAACATCGCCCGGCTCTCGCAACGATCGAAACACCAGTACGCCGCCGACGAACAGAAAAATGACCGGAAGGAACAATTGTCCGAGGCTGACGTGCACCCAGCCAAGCTTGCTCAGGAAAATCCAGATGCCGATGGTAATCAACACCCAGCCGGCTTCTCGGCTGCGTTTGTGTTGTGGCCGCCGCACCATCGCCACGCCGATCGCGACCATCACCAGCGGCCACAGACTGCGTATTACGTGGCGCGCTTCGATCCAACCCAGGTTGTCGGCGAGCAGCGTCCCGCCGAGCAACATTATCAACGCGCCGACGATCAGCCGGGTAGAAAACAAATCGCGGTGACGATGCTCGCTGCCGCCCGGCAGCGGCCAGCTGTGCCGTGGATCATGCGAGCCGTGACGATCACGCTCGCCATGTGGATCGAAACTCATGACTCACCATTGCCCGGCGTTCGCGTCTGCGGGTCGTGAGCGGGTTCATCATGACGATGCAGGATGAAGCCGAGGCCAGCCGCGATCACGAAAATCGGCCACGCGCCGCCCCAACCCAGGCCCCACAAGTCGAACAGGCCCACCAGAAAATATACGCCGGTGGCCACCATCCACACGCCGCCGACCCGATCCACGTGTCGGTTCGGCAGCACCAGGCCCCACAGGCCGAACGCGATCAGCAGGACCGGCAGATATTCCCACCAGCCCCACGGCAACCCGTAGCCCAGATTCACCGCCAGCAGCAGCGCGCCCACCAATAATAGAAAAATACCCAGCACCAACCGCGAATGGCGCGGTCGATGATATTCACGTGCCTCTTTCATCGAACGACTCCAGCGGCCACAACCGTGGCGGGCCGCCCCGGAGGGGGCTCGCGGACCACGCAGTGACGGATTGACGACCATGGACACCGAAAGTACGGACTGCCCGGCAGCCATTCCAGCAACTACCGGTGAACGGCGGATCAGCGCCGGTGAGTGTGCGGGTATCATGCCCCCATGAAATCCCCGTCACTCAACCTATCGATTGCGCTGGCCGCGCTGTTCCTGGCCGCCTGCGGCGGGACGCCGACCCAGAAATCTCCGACACCCATCAGCGCCGGGTCGGCCAATGCCGACGAGCTGGCGGCGAGCGCGCTCCTCACCTGGGGTAACGACAGGGGCAAGGCTCCGCAAGCATTGGGACAAGTTCAGCGCGCCGTGCAGAGCGCGCCACAACGACCCGAGCTGTTGTGGCTGTACCTGCGCCTGTGCGCCGACACGGCCACCTGCGAAGCCGAGGTCGTCGAAGCCCAGCTGCGTAAGCTCGACCCGGGCAGTGGCGCGGTGTGGCTCGGTGCGCTGACACGGGCACAGGCACGCAACGACAGTCGCACCGAGGACCAGATCCTCGAGGTGATGGGCAAGTCCGCCCACTTCAATGTTTATTGGACGACGCTGATCGCGCAGCTCACGCCGCCGATCAGTCGCTCGCCAGTCGCGAGTTCAGTGGCTCAGCCGACGCCCACTCCCGTGACCAACGCGCTCAATATGAGCATCGAGTATTTGTCTCGTTTGACCACACCGGCGTTCACCGCATTGTCGACGGCATGCGATGCACGCCATGTGCGTGAGCCCGATCGTCGTGTGCGCTGTGAGCGTATTTCGCGGATCCTGCAGGGAAGCGATACGACGCTGGCGGAAGGCCTGGGGCTCGGCATCGCGCAGCGCGTGGCGCTGCCGAGTTCGACGGCGGTCATGCAGATCACCGCCAAGATCAACACGCTGAGTTATCAGAACCAGACCGCGGGCACGGTGGTCGCGTCCCAGGTGGAGAAGGACAAGTTCTCCGATCAGATGCTCAAGCTCATGGCCCGGCTCGATCGCGAACAGGAAGTCTCGAAGGCCATCCTGCGCTGGGCCGGACGGCCGCTCCAGCCTTAATAAAAGATCCTCAAGCCGCGGCGGCTTGCGCCTGCGGCGCGCCCAGCGCCGTCGACAGATCGCTGAGCAGCTGATTGAGCTCGCCGGTCATGAGCGTGAAGTCGATGTCGAACTGCTCGGCCGGGCTGATGGAGCTGCCCTCTTCCGCCTTGTCCTTGTCGATGAGCAGGAATTCCAGCCGCTTCACGTGCAGCTTTTCGTTGAGCACGAAGGCAACGCGATCCTTCCAGGTGAGGCCGAGCCGCGTCGCGTACATGCCGCTCTGGATCTGGGTGCGGATTTCCTTGCCGTCCAGCGGATGCCGCACGTAGCGAATCGTCGGCTTGCTTTGGTCCGCCGCCTGCAGCTCCAGATCGTCATCGATGGTGAACGTCAGCGGCGCATCGCCGAGCATCAGCCAGGATGTCAGCGCCGATGACGCCGAACGCTCGGTTTCGAGCAACGTGACCTGCAGACTGCCGAGCGTGTCGCGCAATGTTTCCACCAGCTCTTCAGCCTTGGCTTCGCCGGACGCATTGACGACCAGCCAACCGTTGGTGGGATCGATCCACGCATGCGTCACACGCTTGCGCGTCAGGGCGCGGCCGCGCAGTTCTTCGGTGACGCGCATCTTCAACTCGCGCATCTGCCGACGGCCGACCGGATAACCTTGTTCTTTCGCCATTTCCTTGGCGCGCTCGGTGGCGACCTGGCGAATGATCGAACCCGGCAACAATTTCTGATCGACGCCGAGCGCGATCAGGTGTTGGCCGTTCACTGTATGAACGTAGCGCTCCAGGTCGCTGGAAAACACCCAGCCCTTGCTCTGCATGTCGAACGCGCCGCACGGCATCAGCGAGCGCGCCGCGAGCTTGTCCTCCAGCTCACGAGCCGAGACAGACCAATCGTCGGGCAGGCGATAGATGACCAGATTCTTGAACCACATGGACGGATGCCGGCGCAAAACGCGGGAGTATACGTGGCGTGGCCCGTCCGACCAGTCCTTGCATTTCCGAAAAATTTTCTGCTGGCGTTGGCAGTCGCATGCCGCGCGAATAACGTCGGCTATCGCGTTCAATCAACACGGAATCACCGAATTCGTGAGTGCGATAGCCGGCGCCGTTCAAGGCGTCGTCCGCGCGGCGGAGCGCGTCCTCGTCGGCGAAGGCATGCAGCAGGTCATAGTGACTGGTGCCGGGCTCGTGAGTGCCGGACAGAATTGCATCGACAACGCGCAGCTGCGTCTCCGGACCAAGACGCAGCTGCGCCATGCCTGATCCCGCAGCCACGGACCCGTAAGTCGCGGCGCTGTCCTCCCACGCTCGCACGACGGTCGTGCCGATCGCAACGATGCGCCGGCCTTCACACAACGCCGACGCGATCGCCTGCTCTGTCGTCACCGGAATCCGATACGGCTCATCCAGCGGCAGCCTGCGATCCAGCGCGGGATCGCCAGTCGAGGAAATGCCGGCGGCATGCGTCAATGTCACGAACTCGACGCCGTGTTGCTCGAACGCGGCGATTGTTTGCCAATCGAGCGTGAAACCTGCTGATGGTGGTTCGTACGCTGCCGGAACACTGGCGATTGAAGTCCACACATCCCACAGCGCGAGCGGCTCGCGCAGATGCGCATATTGAATCGGACGTCCGTGAGCGGCCAAGCCTCGCCATAGTTCGTTCGACGTGGCCTCGAAGCGCAATTGTATGAAGCGCGGATGATCGAGCATTCGTTCGATTCGCGCGCGCAGTTGACCGAGTTGCAGCTCA
>JBEVKA010000286.1:0-6945 GCA_040509855.1 Steroidobacter sp. | reverse complement strand
TGCAGGAATACCGGCATGCGTTCCTTGTGCGCGGCTCGCACGAGTGCATCGATGGTGTCGCGAGTCGGCACGGGTAGCGGATTGATATTGCCCCAGCCGCGCTCGAAGAAACTCTTCACGCAGATCGCGCCATCCGCACGCATTCGTTTCACAACGGCTTCAGGTGTGTGATCTGCCGCATTCATGCCCTCGGGCGCGATATCGCCGGGCTGCACGAGCAGGTAGGGCCAGGCTTTGTAACGTTCGGGCTTCGGCGTCCAGTTCATCGGATAGCCGTCCATCACTGGCGCTCCGCCACAGAAATAAAGATCCGGACGCACTGCCTGTGCGTTCCATTGCTTGACGCGCTCACCGACGCTGAGCAGGTCCACCAGCGTGGTGAAACCGAAATACAAATAGCTCCGCGGCGTCTGCGCCCGCGCTGCTTCCGTCAGTGCTGGATTTGCCTGCTGTTGTTCGGGCGTCATGCCGGACACGTCACCGAGGTGCACGTGAGAGTCGATCAATCCCGGCGTGAGATACAGACCCGTGCCGTCGACGAACTGACTGGAGTCGCGCCGTGCGGGTGAGCGCTTGATGGCAACGATGCGCCCGTTGCGAATCAGGACTGCGGCTCGATCGCGTGGCATGTCACGTTCCGGCGAAACGACGGTGACATTGTCGATGAGCACATCCTGCGAGGCTGCGCAGGTTCCGAACAGCAGGCCGCAGGCGAACAGAATCCCTGTTTGAAATCGCATTGCCTCTCCCGGTCCAGAAGAAGCTGTTGCGACGTTGGCAGCGAGAAAAAGGTTGCGCGACTTCAGGGAATGTTTTGATCGAGCTCTTCGAGCCAGACGGCGGAGCTGGCGTCGGACGGCGCGCGCCAGTCGCCTCGCGGAGAAAGATTGCCGCCGGACATCACTTTAGGACCATTCGGCAATGCCGAGCGCTTGAACTGGCTCAGCTCGAAGAAACGATGCAGGAACAGTCGCAGCCAATGTTTGATGTCTCGCAGTTCATAAGCGTGACGCTGGCTCTCCGCCATGCCTTGGGGCCACAGGCCGAGGCTCGCATCTTTCCAGGCATGCCAGGCAAGGAATGCGATCTTCGACGGTCGCAGACCGTAGCGAGTGGTGTAGTACAGATTGAAGTCCTGCAACTCGTACGGGCCGATCTTCGCTTCCGTGCTCTGCAGCCCGGCGCCCTGGCCCGGCACCAGCTCGGGTGAGATTTTGGTCTCTAGAATCGAGCGCAGCGTGGCCGAGGTCGATTCATCGAACTGACCGCTGTCGATCACCCAGCGCACCAGATGTTGAATCATGGTCTTGGCCAGCGAGCCATTCACGTTGTAATGGCTCATGTGATCGCCGACGCCGTAAGTGCACCAGCCCAACGCCAGTTCCGAAAGATCGCTGGTTCCGAGCACCAGCGCCTGACGTTGGTTGGCGAGGCGGAATAGATAGTCGGTGCGCAAACCGGCCTGTACGTTCTCAAACGTGACATCAAAGACCTGCTCGCCCGCCGCGTAGGGGTGTTTCAAGTCCGCGAGCATTTGTTTCGCGAGCGGCGTGATGTCGATCTCTTCCGCGGTGATGCCGAGTGCGCGCATCAGCGCCCAGGCGTTTTTCCGGGTGTGCTCGCTGGTCGCGAAGCCGGGAAACGTGAAACCGAGAATCTGCGAGCGCGGCAGCTTCATCAGGTCGAACGCTTTCGCCGCGACCAGCAGAGCATGCGTGGAGTCGAGTCCGCCGGATACGCCGATGGTGATGCGCTCGATGCCGGTCGCCTGCAGGCGCTTGAGCAAACCCTGCGCCTGGATGTTGAATGTTTCGTAGCAATCCTTGTCCAGCCGCGCTGGATCGTCCGGCACGAAGGGAAAGCGATCGATTTGCCGTCGCAGACCAACGTCCGCTGGCGGACGCGCGTGGTTGAAGACGATGCGGCGAAAGCGACGCTCGGGATGGCCAGCCGCAGTTGCGGCGTCGTTGAACGTAGGCGTGCGCATGCGTTCAAGCCGCAGGCGTTCCACGTCCACGTCGGCGATCGCCAGCTGGCTGTGCAGGGGAAATCGCTCGGTGCATGCCAACTGCACGCCGAGTTCGTGAATGGATGCCTGGCCGTCCCAGGCGAGATCCGTCGTGCTCTCGCCCGGACCGGCGGCGGAATAGATATAAGCGGCCTGACAGCGCACCGATTGCGAGGCACACAGCATGGCGCGCTCGTCGGCCTTGCCGACCACGATGTTGGACGCGGACAAGTTGCAAAGTATCAGCGCGCCTGCCAATGCTCCCATCGTCGATGGTGGCGAGGCGGCCCAGAAGTCCTCGCAGATCTCGACATGGAATGTGAAGTCCGCCACGTCGCGACAGGCGAAGATCAGATCGGTGCCGAACGCCGTCGTCTGTCCGGCGCACTCGATCGAGATACCTACCGTGCCGCGGCCGGGCGCGAACCAGCTCTTCTCATAATATTCGCGATAGTTGGGTAGAAACGATTTGGGCACGATGCCCAATAGCTGGCCGCGATGGATGACGACAGCGCAGTTGTAGACGCGACCGTTTCGACGCACCGGTGCGCCGACGATGAGCACGGGCCGCAGCGACTTTGACGCTTGCGCCAGCGCTTCGATGTCCGTTTCTACTCGTGCGAGCAGCGCGTCTTGTAATAACAGATCGTCGATGGCGTACGCGGACAGCCCGAGCTCGGGAAACACCATCAGATCGACATGCTGTGCATGGCCCTGCCGAGCCAGCTCCAAAGTGTGATGACAGTTCTGTGCGGGGTTGGCCACAGCCACTCTGGGCGTGCAGCTCGCGACGCGCACCAGACCCTGAGAGTGAATGTCATAGAACGCGGCGGTCATCCTTCGCACACCCGGTGGATGGACGAATTTAATCCTAGCACGCCCTGTTCGGTTCCCTGCCGCTTGCTGGCGATGTCGTTTCGAGCAGGCTTCGCCACCATCAGATAAAAGACCACGACCAGTGCCGCGACGGCCACGACGTCCAGCGCGGTCCACTGGTTGAGAAATGTCCAGTAACGTTGTGAGAGTTCCGTGCCGTTCGCGTGCACGACGATGGCCATGTCGCGCATGTTGATTTGCATCCATGCGATCCCTGTTGAACTCGGGGTGCTAAGGGAATCCCCGCAGTCAACCGAATCTCGTTCAGCTTCACCCGCGGCCGGGCGCTAATTTGCGCTTGAACCGGTCTACCGACTCAAGAAAGACAGAAAACCAGTGTGGGAATGCCGGACTGTCGAGGCGAGGTTGCTGGCCGACAATCACCACCGCAGCGACTCATCGCTGTGGAGGTCGTTCGCAGCGCTCGCGCATCTCCCCAGGTGGCGGGCCTGGGCGGAACGTTCAGCCAATGACGCCAACGTGTAGCTTGCGCTTCTCCAATAATAGATCGTGTCTAGATGCCAGGGACGCTCGGGCGCAGATCGTGCTCGCCGCGCTGCTGTTCATATCGTGCGTCTCATTCGCTTCGCTGGGCCACGCGCAGGCGCCACCGTCCCCGCATGAAGTTTACGAATTCGACAGTCCTCGCACGACGCGTGTTCAAGCGCTGCAGGAGTTGAGTCGCCAGGCGGGCGGTTTGTTGCTCGGCTATCTGTCCAACGATGCGGCTGAGGAGCAGGCGCTGGTGGGGCCGGTCAAGGGTCGGCAGTCGGTCGAGGATGTGCTGCGAGTCGTATTGCGTTCGGCCATGCTCACGTTCCGCTGGGTGGAGGATGACATCCTGTCGGTCGAGCCGATCAAGCTCAAGGAGAACGCGGCCGTCGAAGACAACCTGCTGCGATGGGCCGAGGCCTGGAGCGAAGAAGTCACAGTGGTCGGCCGGTCGGTGCCCGATCCATCGCTCTCGGTGCCGCAAGCGGTAGTGGTGGAGCGTGAGCGCATCGATGCGTTAGGTGCCCCGACGCTGGCGGAGGCACTGCGCTATATCTCACAAAGTGCTTACACGCGGCCGGAAGGTTCGCGCATCAGCGGCGCTCAATACGCCGAGATGCGAGGTCTGGGGCCGGACACGGCGCTCATCCTCATCAACGGCCGACGTGCGTTGCCGAGCGCGAACAGCATCACCTCCAGCGCGTTCGATCTGAACACGATTCCCATCACTGCGGTGGAGCGCATCGAGTTCCTGCTCGATTCGGGCGCCGCCGCTCACGGCACCGATGCAATCGGCGGCATCGTCAACATCGTGCTACGCCAGGATATTCCCGATCCGACCCTCGAGGTGCGCTATGGCGGCGCCGATGGCGGAGCAAACCAACGGCGCGTGACGTTCAGCGGCGGCGCCAATACGGACCGATTCCACGGCACGCTGATCTTCGATTATTTCGATCTCGGCGGTTTGCTGGGCTCGGAGCGCGAGCGCTGGAGCAACCAGGACTTTCGTCGTTTCGGCGGCCGCGACCTGCGTTCGCCCATCAGCTCGCCCGGCAACATCACTTCGATCCTGCCTGTCACCCCATCCAATCCGGGCAATCTTCCTGGCTTGCCTTCACGGATCGCGGCCGTGCCACTCGTGGACGCGACGCCCGGCATCAGCAGGGAGGATTTTCTCGCCACTGCCGGCACGACCAGCGTGGACAGTCTGTTCAATTATTGGTCAGTGGTGCCAGAAGCGAAGCGCGCCAGCGTGGTGGCCACCAGTTCGTGGGATTTCACCGATCGGCTCTCCGCCTCCGCGGAACTGATCTACGTGGATCGCGACGCCTCGTTTTATTTTTCGCCGCCGCTGGTGGCGGGCCTGGCGGTGCCCGCGACCAATCCATACAACCCGTTCGGCGTGCCCGTGATGGTCACCCGGCTGCTGACGGATTACGGCCCGCAATATCAGTCCGTGGAATCGGACCTGACCCGCGCCGTCGCAGCCTTGAACGGCCGCTGGGGCGCGTGGAGTTGGGAGCTGTCGGCGATGTACTCGGATGAGCAAGCCCTCACCTGGGTCAACCAGGAACTCAACATGACCTCGGTGACGGCGGCATTGGCGAATCCCGATCCGACGCGCTCGCTCAATTTGTTTCAGAACGGGCCGATCGGCAGTCCCGAGTTGCTCGGCAGCTTGCTGGCGCCACGCCACGTCGATGAGTTCGCATCCAGCGGCACGCAATTCGCTGCCTTTGTGGACGGTCCGTTGCTGTCGCTGCCGGCTGGTCCGCTGCATGCGAAGATTGGCGGCGAGGTGCGAGAAGAGTCCGCGGTCTTCGGCAGCCGCATGGGTGGGTTCGACGAGGAACGCGACATCTCAGCCGCATTCGTGCAGCTGCATGCGCCGTTGATCGATGCCGGCATGGAGTGGCCGCTGGTACACGAGCTGTCGCTGAGCGCAGGCGGCCGATGGGATGATTATCAAAACATCGGCGACAGCATGCGTGCTCAGTACGGCCTGTTGTGGAAGCCGCATCGGGCCGTCACGGTGCGCGCGTCTCAGGGCCGAAGTTTTCGGCCACCTTCGTTGTACGAACTGTATCTGCCCGACATCAACACGCCTGCTCGTCTCAGCGATCCGGCGCGTGCGAACGAGAACGCAAATGTAATGGTCAGCTCCGGTGGCAATCCGGATCTGAAGCCGGTCACCGCCAAGACGCTGATGGCCGGCATCGAGTTCGCGCCGGACACGGCGATGAATTGGAGTATCTCCGCGGACTACTGGCGCATCATCATGGACGATCGCGTGCTGTTGCTGCCGGCGCCGCTGATGCTCGCGAACGAACAGCTGTTTCCTGGTCGCATCGGGCGCGCGGCGCAGACCGACGCGGATCTACTAGCCGGGTTGCCCGGCAGATTACTGACCATCGACAGTTCACGTATCAACGTCGGACGCGTGAAGGCCAGCGGCGTCGACTTCGCGCTCCGCACCGATGTCCAAACCGGCGCCGGACGCTTCACGCCCGAGTTGCTGGCGACGTGGTTCGACAATTATCTGGCTACGGACGTTCCAGGCCGGCCCGCGTTGGATCGCGTCGATATGGCCAGTGAGCTTGGGACCATTCTCGAATGGCGCGCGATTTTTTCGTTGGGCTGGCGACGCGGCCCGTATGGAATAACGACAGCGGCGCGTTACGCACCTTCATATGACGATGCGGTGGCGGGAACGCGTGCCAAGCGCAAGATCGCCGCGCAAACGTTGGTGGACCTGCAAGGAACAGTCGACTTCAGCCGGTTGCTAGGAGCGTCGTCGCCGCTGGCGGGCTTCAGGCTGTCCATCGGCGCCATCAACTTGTTCGATGAGGAGCCGAGCTTTGCGTTGATCGGCGACGCGGCCGGTTACGATATCTCGCAAGGCGATTTGAAGCAGCGCTCGTACTACATGCGCGTCGAGAAAAAATTCTAAGCGTTGACGGCGGCGGCTCCGGAAGAGCGGCGCCAGTGGCGGGCCCAAACCTCGACGTCCAGATGGCGCAGCAGCTCGCCTGGAAACACCGCGCTGTTGGAGATTCGATCCGACAATGCCTCTTCCACCACGGCACGATCCAGCAATCCCTCTTGCACGAGCACTCCGTCCAGCAACAGCTCGCGCAGGAACTTTCGATGTCGCTCCACCAGCAGCTCCAGAAAGCCTGGCGCGCGATCCTTCCATGTACGGCGCAGGATTTCTGGTGGCAGGTCGCGAGCGAAAGCAGCGCGAGCCAGGCCGCGCTCGCGACCGTCTTGAAAATGGACATCGACCGGAATGCGAAGAAACAATTCCGTCGCGGGCTGCGTGTATAGCGGCGTAAGGATGTCTGGCGCTCGCGCGCCGGTCGCTATGTTGTATGTCTCGGGCGGCGCCAGCAGTGCGCCGAGGCGGCGAATCAGCGCCCACGGCACCGGATGCAAATGGCTGAACCAGGGATGAGGAAAGCTTGTCATCACCGAGTAGCTGGCGCGCAGCTCCTTGCTGAGCAGGCGCGACGCCGGCATCAAAATTTTCAGCTGATGTTCCATGCCCACGCCACGCAGCCAGCGGCGCA
>JBEVKA010000285.1:0-3060 GCA_040509855.1 Steroidobacter sp. | reverse complement strand
TGTTTCGTGGTTCGATATCCGCGGACTCGGTAATCAATCCACCGAATGCAGCCGAGCTCGCGAACAACAGAACACTCGATACGAGTAGACGCTTCATGCTTTTTATCCACGGGTTGACGCGGTCGGCCGCAATGAGAAAGGCGGCAGCATCGTCGCCAATGCTGCCGCCTTCGATGCTGATGTCTATGTATCAGCGGACGCGACGGCGTCGCGCACCGGCGATGCCGAGCAACCCTGCACCCAGCAGGAACAGCGAGGAAGGCTCGGGAACGTTGGTGCTGCCGCCGCCATTGCTGCCTCCGTCCGTGAGGCCGTTCAGGACCAACGTATCGGTGGCCGATGTTCCGTCAGTGCCATAGGCATTGGCGACGAAAGTATTGACGCCGGCGGCGACGGAAACATCCAGGCTGAAGTTACCAAACGCGTCCGTGGCCACGTCGGTGAGCAACGTGCCATCGGCCAGGGTGACATCCACACGATCCAGGCCCACGAGACTGCCCGAGGTGCCGGAGAACACATCGATCAGCGTCTGCAGATTGGTGCTGGCGTTGATGAAGGTGCCGTTGCCGCTGGTGGCGATGCCCTGCATGACGGACACGACCGAGCCAGGCAACGCGACCGAGTGCACGGCCTCGATGCCGGCAGTAACTGCGGCCGCAGCAGTCACGCTTGGATCTCCGCTGGTGGCGCCATCCGACATGACCACCATGTGCTGCGGGCGACCCGCCACGTGGCGCACGCTCGTCAGTTCGTTGATTGCAGCCTGAATGCCGCTGGGGATGTTTGTGCCACCCGACGCATCGACTGCATTGATGGCGGCAGTCACGGCAGCGAGATCGCTGCTCAATGAAACCAGTGTCCTGACCGTGCTGGCGTCGCTATCGAACTCCACCACACCGACCGACGTGCTGCCCGCCGGCAGACTGTTGACCAGTGCAATGGCTGCTTCCCGCTGCCATTGCTGGCGAGTCTTGCACGTCGCGCTGACGGGGCTGCAGAAGCCTCCGCTCGCATCGTTCAACGAGGTCATGCTGCCGGAGGAGTCGAGGACCAGTACCAGTTCCAGACCGCCACCGATCTGCCCCGTTGCTCCGGCTTGACCCGAGATAGTGACCGTCGTGCCCGCCGGATAGGAGCTTCCGTCAGCCGGGCTCAGCCATTGAACGCTCGTATCGCCAAGGCTGGGCATCGATGCCAGGAGCGCGGCGCCGCCCAAGGCAACGGATGCCACGAGATGCCTGAAGTTCTTCATGTTGTCGACCTTTAGATTAGTCTTTGCTGCAACACCGATGGTGCGCATGCATAAATGCCAACGCATCCATTTTCTTTCGGGCGGCCGATGAAGCAACAAACATTCCACCTGGAAATTATTTTGATTTATCAACACTGAGAGATCTGGTTGATTTATCGCGCGTAAAGATCTCCGTCGAAAAACGCAACGCGTTGAGTAGGCACAACCCGCAGAGGTGCACTGCCAAAGTTTGGCGCGACAACGATCTAGGTTTTTTTATTCGACGCGCATCGACCACTGAGACCGCAGCGTTTCATCGCGAGCGCACATGCTCGATGCGTGCTCGTAGCTGCGCGGTGCGCGGCTCGTCGGGCGGTTGGCTTTCGATCCAGCGCATCGCCTCGTCGGGCTTTTCCGTGGCCCAGATCTGCACCATATGTTCGAGCGAGCCGTCGTCGCGACCGATGCCAAACTGATCGGCCACGGCAATGGCCTGCGCTGGTTCGATAGCCGCTAGTGTTCGCATGGCGATGGTCGCACTCGCCGTGCGATCGGTTTGCTCGAGTGACTTCATCCATTCGATAGCAGCATCACGATCCTTCGTGATCCATTGTCGCGCCACTTCGTCACGCAAGGCATCGCGTGCCTCGCCCGGCTCCTGCCTCGCCACCATGGCACTCACACGATCGGGTTCCTCACGCAGCAGTTCGGGCAAAACAACATTGAACGCTGTTTCCCGATGTTGCGAGTCGCGCGACACGAGCGCGCGCTCGATCGCTAAGACGAGCTGTCGATTGCGCTCTTGCGCTTCGGAAGCGATCTCGTTGGTCGAGAGCGCGCTCTGAATCATCGGCGAGTCGATAGGTGCCGACACTCGTGCAGCCGACTGCAGGTGCGGTTCGTCTGCATCACGCGTAGCTGAGAAACGCGCCACGCTCACCGCCGTCAGAACGACGGCGATGAGCGCTGCTAGACTTACGGTGAAGCGCACGTGTAGTCGCCAGGCACTTGCGTGTTGCCACTGGGACGACTCACCTGGAATCCGAACGCGGTGTTCCCACCCGCCGCGACCGTTCCGTTATGCGACGCGTTGCGCGCCGTGACTGTCTGTCCGCTGACGGTGAGCACGGTGTTCCAGGATCCGGTCACGGTATGGCCTGCCGGCAACGTGAATGTGACCGTCCAGGAATTGATCGTGGCCGTTCCGGTATTGGTCACTCGCGCCGGCTCGATGACGTAACCGGTCTGCCACTGTGTTTGCACAGTCGGCGCCACCGAGCAGCCCCCGCCCGTTCCTCCTCCTGTCTGGGTCGTCGCGGTCACTGTATTCGACACCGCTGAAACATTGCCCGCTGCATCGGTGGCGCGCACCTGATAGCGGAAAGTGGTATTCGCGGCCAAGCCAGAGTTCACGAACGAATTGGATGTGGCGGTTGCAATCTGCGTAAACGTGCCGCCGCTTGCGCCGGGTGCCCGTAGCACTTGATAGCCCGTGACTCCCACGTTGTCTGTCGAAGCCGTCCATGCCAGCGAGATGGAACTACTGGTCGTCGAGGGTGCCGTGAGACCCGCAGGCACGCTTGGCGACTGAGTATCGTCGCCGGGAGTGGTCGTTCCCGAGACATATCCCTTGAGCCACGCCATCGCCGGACGCTCCTGTCCGCCCGTGGTGACGAGCCCTGTGCCATCGCGCCAGGTCTGGCCAACGATGTAACCCCACAGCGTGATCCCCTTGACGGCGCTGTGTTCCCAGAAGCCGGGGAATACGTCCTGATATTTCGCGAGCTGTCCGGCATCGCTGCCATTGGCGACGATATCGAGCTCCGACA